>CAZTEZ010000001.1:0-1769 GCA_964611815.1 uncultured Bacteroidia bacterium
TTTCGAGCGCCACGCGACGAGCAAGATTCAGAACATTGACGATTTGTTCAAAGTGCGCACCCACGGCTTTCGGGGCGAGGCCCTGGCGAGTATCGCGGCGGTGGCGCAGGTCGAGCTGCGCACACGCCGGCAGAACGACGACATCGGCACGCTCATCCGAATTGAAGGCGGCAAGTTCGTAAAACAGGAGCCCTGCATGTGTGCGCCCGGCACGAGCGTGGCGGTCAGCAATCTGTTTTTCAACGTGCCGGCGCGGCGCAACTTCCTGAAAAGTAACCCCGTCGAGACGCGCCACATCCAGCAAGAGTTCTTCCGGGTGGCCCTGGCGAACACCCACCTGCGGCTCGAGCTCTCGCACAACAACGCGAACGTTTACGACCTGCACGCGAGCGATTTGGCCACGCGCGTGAGCAAGCTCTACGAGCACATCGCCGCCGATACGCTCATTCCGGTGCAGGAAGACACGCAGCTTATCAGCGTCGAGGGCGTGGTTGGCCAGCCGAAAACCGCCCGCAAGCGCGGCGATAACTACTTCTTCGTCAACGGCCGCTTCATCAAAAACCACTACCTGCACCACGCCGTGAAGTTGGTGTTCGACGAGCTGATCGAAGACCAGCAGCAGCCTTTCTATGCGCTCAATTTGACGATCGATCCCAAGCACATCGACATCAACATCCACCCAACGAAAACGGAAATCAAGTTCGACGACGAACGCACGGTTTACGCTTTATTAAAGAGTACCGTGAAAAAGGCCATCGGGCAGTACCACCTGCGCGGGCAGCGCACCGCCGAGGCGCCCGAGGGCAGTTTTGAAGCGCAGATGTTCAATCAAAGCCGCTCAACTGGCAACACCGAGCAGGGTGGGCGGTCTTCACAGAAAACCGGCCAATCTGGTATGACGCTGGGCCAGTTTCGCGAGCAAGCCAGGCAGCCCAAACCGCGCCAGAGTGCCTGGGAAGCGTTGTATTCCAAAGACGATCATCAGGAAAGCACAGGCTCTTCGGTTCCCCTGCCGTCGCAGTCGGCAGCGCCCGGTCCGCGCCCAAAAAGCAATGCCGGGCTCTTCGGGAAGCAAGACGAGCAGATGCCGGCTTTCCAGTTGCAGGGCAAATGGATCGTCGCCGGGCGCGAAGACGAGCTTTTCTGCATCGACCAGCACGCCGCGCACTACCGCGTGCGCTTTGAGCAGCTGCAGGCCCAGCAGCAATCGCCTGGCACACGGCCCAGCCAGAGTTTGCTTTACCCCGTCTCCCGGCAGTTCGACATGGCCGACTACGAGGCCATCAGCGAGATGCTGCCCGGCCTGCGCAAGCTGGGCTTCCAGCTGGAGCCCATCGGCGAGCAGACGCTGCTCATCACCGGTCTACCCGAACAGCTGAAAGCGGCGAACCTCGACGAGCTGCTCGACAGCCTCTTGAACGACCATCGCAACCGCGGTGCAGCTGTCGTCGAAGAGCATCTGCTAAAGCTAATCGCGAAAGTCGGCGCCATTCGGAATGGGAGACCACTGAAGCCCGCCGAAGCCGCGCACCTGGCCAGCCAGCTACTCGCGTGCAGCGAGCCCTACTTCGACCCCGACGACCGCCCGACGCTCTTCCGCCTGACAACTGAGGAGCTGGCGAAGCGGCTGGGGCGGGGTTAGTTTTGAACCAGAATTTTCAGAATTGACAGAATTTTCAAAAGCAGGTTTTAATTCTGGCTAATTCTGTTAATTCTGAAAATTCTGGTTCTGACATCCTGAGAATCCAGGTTCTCACCATTGGGCACCA
>CAZTEZ010000001.1:1779-6077 GCA_964611815.1 uncultured Bacteroidia bacterium
TCACGTTATTGCAGCCGACCGCTGAAACGGCCACTAGCAAGCTAACAACGACTTATGTTCAGACGACCACCACCCGTTATACTCAACCTGCTCATCCTCAACGGTCTGGTGTTTTTGGTGTACATGCTCTTTCAGCAGAGCGCTCCTGTCCTCAACGTGTGGCTGCTGCTGGGTAAATCGACGCTCATCCTGGATCGTGCGCCCTATGTTATCGACTTCATGCCTGTGCAGCTCGTGACCCACTTTTTCAACCACGGTGGCATCTTGCATATCGCGATCAATATGTTCGTGCTGTACAATCTAGGCTCTCCGGTGGAGCAGACGATGGGCTCGCAACGCTTTCTGAAATACTACTTGTTCTGTGGTCTGTTGGGCGGTGCGCTCACGGCTTTTCTCGACCCCTCGCCGGTGCCGGTGGTGGGTGCCAGTGGCGCGATTTCAGGTGTGGCCGTGGCCTTCGCGATGATGTTCCCCAAAACCAAGATGGTCTTTCTGCTACTGCCTTTCCCAATCGATGCCTGGAAGCTCATCACGGGCTTTTTCGTCGTTTCGCTCGGCCTGGTCATCTACAACTACACCGATCCCGGCTCGAAGTCAGTCGGCGGGGTGTCGCACTTTGGCCACCTGGCCGGTATGATTGCCGCGTTGATTTACCTCGCCCCAACCATCTTCCGAAATTGGAACGAGTTTAAACGCCGCTTTCGGTAAAGACCCAATGGTAACCGCCGAGGCGAAAGCCATCTTTTTTGTTTAGTTTTAAGTCTGTTCGGGGTAAAGTGCCCCAATACGTTAAACCGCTGCGATATGGAAACCACAGCCGATCCCAAAGCCCGTATTGAATCTCAGGTTGTCGTTAAAAAAGACAAACTAAAGGAGGGCTTCTTCCCGCGCCACCAAAAGGCCATCTACGAACGCCTGGAGCAGAAGCACACCAGCGTGGATGTCTACGAAGAAGAGGACCCGCTGAACAACGAGATGGTGCTGAACATTGGCCCATCGCACCCGGCGACCCACGGTGTACTGCGCTGCGTGGTGAACCTCAACGGTGAGACCATCACGAAGACCGTGCTGGACATCGGCTATCTGCACCGCGGCATTGAGAAGATCGCCGAGTGGAAGACCTTCCAGGAGTTCATGCCCTACACCGACCGCACGGACTACCTCGGCCCCTACCAGAACAACGTCGCCTTCTGTTTGGCCGTTGAAAAAGTGGCTGGCATTGAAGTGCCCGAGCGTGCGCAGTATATCCGCACCATCGCCTGCGAGCTCTCGCGTCTGCAGGCCCACCTGCTGTGGCTCGGCACCTTTTTGATGGACGCCGGTGCGCTGACGATGTTCCTCTACACCTTCCGCGAGCGCGAAACGCTGTACACGATCATGGAAAAGCTCGCCGGGGCACGCTTCACGGTCTCACACTGCCGCATTGGTGGCATCCAGTTCGACATGAACGAAGAGACCGGCCGCATGATCGCCGACTGGATTCCGCATTTCCGCAAAGAACTGCGCGGCTGGGAAAAACTCTGGAACCAGAACCCCATCCTGATGAACCGCCTGCGCAACATCGGGGTGGTGACCAAAGAAGAGGCCATCGACTACGGTTTCTGCGGCCCCAACCTGCGCGCCAGTGGCGTGGCACACGATATCCGCATCGCCGAGCCGTACCTGATGTACGACAAGCTTGATTTCAAGATCCCTGTCCGCACCGACGGCGATTCACTCGCGCGCTACCTCGTTCGCATGGAAGAGATGGCCGAAAGCTGCAACATCATCGAGCAGTGCCTCGAACAGATGCAGCCCGGCGACATCCGCACCGACGACGCCAAGCAGGCCTACCCGTCGAAAAACGAGGTCTACTACTCCATGGAAGGCCTCATCCACGATTTCATGATGACAGACGTTGGCGTTTGCCCGCCCAAGAACGTCGAGGCCTACCACGCCATTGAAGCCGCCAAAGGCGAGCTGGGCTTCCACGTGCGCTCCGACGGCACGGGCGCCCCCTGGCGTTTGAAAATTAAGTCCCCAAGTTTCGCCAACCTGCAGGCGCTGGAAAAAATGATGGAAGGCGCCATGGTGGCCGACACCGTCGTGCTGATCGGCTCCATCGACCCCGTGATGGGCGATTGCGATAAATAGACACGGCATAACTTGCTCACACCTAAACGCCCAATGCACCACATTGGGCGTTTATTTTTTACGTCACTTGATTAGGCCTTCAATGATTCTTTTATATTAGTACTTACCAAAATCAGCTAGTATGCTTGATTTACAATCATATCTCGCTGGTTTTCAAGGCTTACTCCTTACACGTAGACCTCTTATGCAGAATTTTACTCTGAAGCCTTCAGGCGCTCCTTTCTTCAGCTTGCTCTTCTGTTGTGTACTCCTTTCGTTTTGTGCAATGCCATTGGCAACACAAGCTCAGCAAAGGAGCAATGCGAAGGTTACTACGTATCCAGCGAAGACCGTAGCACCGAATACGGACGTCCTGCAATTCGCTGATCAGTTCAAACAGGTGCTTACTAGCGGCAACCCTGGCGAATTGGACAAACTAGTCGTCAGCCAGTCAGAGATGAATGCCGTGGCCGATGCTCACGGAATCAATATGGTGAAACAAATGAACGCTTTTGTAGAAAAGCAGACCGAAGTGTCTGCCTACTTACAAGAGTTGATGACGAACCCCGTAACTGATGTTACTGTCAGTCAGGTAGAGCATGGAACCGGCACAAATGACCTTAAAGTGGCTGTCCCGGAGTTCGAAATCCTGCAAGCCTCGGGCGGCACTATTGTGAAGCTCGCGCTGGTGAAAGTCGGTTCCGACTACAAAGTCCTCTTCCTGGACAAATAATCCTTTCCTAGTACCAATTCTGTGCTTGTAAAGCCAACCTGCAAACAACTACATAGCCAAGTCGTTATGAAAATGATCTCTACCTCCTCTCGCAATTTCCTTGCCCTTTTCGTTTTTACGTTCACGCTGTTGTTGTTGATGTTGAGGCCCACTTCAGCTGAGGCACAGACTTACAACGATGGACGAATCCGCCTGCGCGTGTGGGTGCATAAGGTATGGGCTTCTGCAAATTGTGGTGAAGTCGGTTCCCAGGAGTATGTCTTCCGGGATGTACAAGTGCGTGTTCCGCGTGCAGGTGGTGGCTATGATGCCGATTTGGCCACGAACTTCAACATTCGTTTTGAGGGTGATGCCAACGAATGGCGTAATATGAGCCAGATCGTTGCAGTTCAGAACAACCCAGCCTTTGATGGAGCCGGATTGGGTTATCGGATTTTCGACCGCACATATACAGGGACTGAGGTACCTAACAGATTCGAGTGGCGAATTGGCGAGAAATTTGAAAATGACTGCGGCGATGACTGGACTTACCAAGGTAGCTGTGGATTCTTAAACCTCGAAAACGATGACAACCGAACAACCATGGCTGATTTCAGCAATGTGGTCAACGATTTTCGGGCCACCGAAGCTGGGGAGATCGGGTATGTGCAATCAGACGCATTGGGCGACGCAAGCGGTCGAAATGCGTACGCCGTTATTTTCGCCTATCAATGGGATTGGGTAGACCCGCTACCTTCGCTGTGTGCCTCAAATCCTTACCAAGACGGCCCCTATCAAGTTGAGGCCCAACTTTGGGGGGTGTTCTCGGATTCTGACTACGATGCCGCAGCCGCTTTTTGTACACCGGGTTTAGCCGGAGATGAAGAATTGCGCATGAAATGGCGTTCGCGCGAGAATACGGGTGTTTACGGCCCTTGGGTCAACCCACCTGCAAAACTGACACAACCCTTCCCGCGTTGGAACTCCACGGGTTCTTCCTTGGGCACCTTGTTTAACAGGACATACAACGCCACTGACAACAACTTTGAATTCTTCGAGATCGACTGGGATCTCTGGGAAGAAGACGGTTGCGGCAGTGATAATGACTATAATACCGGCTGTATCAACAACGACGATGTTCGATTCCGTGGCAGCACCGTGCACCGCTGGCGCGATAGCCCGCCTAACACCTGGAACTACGAAGACTTGCCCGTTCGTGCCGGAACAGGCCAGGCCGAAAACTGGACGCTCTGGATCCGCTACCGCTGGACTATCGCGCCGCCAACCATCACTTCGCAACCCGCGCCCTACGACCGAACGCTCTGTATCGGTACACCCACAACACTCAGTGTAGGGGTCGAAAATGGGACATACTTTCAGTGGGAGGTCAACGAACAAACTGGGCCTGCCGGTCCCGGCTGCCGCCCTGGCGCTGGTTTCATTTATTATTTTCTGCTACAAGGTATGGGGCGGG
>CAZTEZ010000001.1:6087-32564 GCA_964611815.1 uncultured Bacteroidia bacterium
CGGATGTGCCAGGAGAGACGTGTCGCGATTTCACGCCCCCACAAACGCCAGGCACACGTATCTACCGTCTGCGCATCATGAACCGTACGGGTAGTGGCTCTACTTCCAACAGCGGTCCGCGTTTAAATACCATCTATTCGAACTGTGTGCGCGTGACTTACTTCCCGTATGCACCGCCAATTCAGTCTACAGCTTGTGGGCAAAGTATTGATGGGGGGACTACACATAACTTCTCAATTGCAACCCCTCCAGCTGTGGGTGCGGTAGCCAACGCTTCAAGCTACAACTGGAGCGTTTCCGGCCCCGCTTCTGTTACCCCGGCTTCTCCCATCGCTAGTAGCACCAATATCACCTTCCCGACTGTGCCCGGTACGTATACCGTACAGCTTCGTGTGGGAGACATCTGCGGCGCAGCCGACGCAGTTTCTACTTGCCTGGTGACGGTCACAGCACCCAGTTGCGACTATGTGTACGTAACGCCCGGCGGCTCTGGTTCAGCACTCGGTGGCCCATTCGACCCGGTCAACTTTGCACAAGGTCTGGCTATTGCATCAGCTGATCCCTCACGTCGGCACATCCGGATGGCGGAGGGGACGTATAATTCAACAGCGATCATCGACCTTTTCGATAACTTGATTATAGAAGGTGGTTTCCGTTCTACTGGTGGTCTTTGGTATAAAGACTCCGAGGCCATCACGACCATTAACTGTTCGGGATTTGGAACAGCCGTACAGAGTGGTGTAACAGTTGGTCACCGAATGGGCTTCCGCTCAAATGGCGATGACAACTGGAAACTACAAGATTTGGTAATCAATACTTCCAACGTCGGCGGTACGACCTCTTCTCGCGGTCGATCAAACTACGGCATCTGGATTAACAATAGCAACGGCTATGAGATTGTCCGATGCGAGATTAATTCCGGCAACGCCAGCAACGGTGACAATGGCGATCCTGGTGCTGCTGGCGAAGATGGTAGCGATGGCCAAAATGGAGGCACTGATAATTGTCAAGACTCAGACTTTACTAGCGGTGGTGCTGGTGGAAACGGAGGCACTACTTCTTGGGGTAGCAATGGTGGCAACGGTGGCAGAGGTGGAGATGCCCAAGGCGAACGTCGGAAATATGCCGGCTTCAATGGCGCAGGCGGTGGAAATGGCGGCGGCTCTGGTGGTGGACGAGGGGCTGAAGATGGCTGTGGCACTTCCTCGGATAACGCAAATACTTGGACTGGATCGAGTCCTGGTTGCCCATTCGGAGGATGTGGTTCAAAACGATGTGGCAATGACGGTTGCAACGGTCAAAATGGGGCAGGTGTTTCAGGCTTAATAGGTGCGTCTTCACCCACGCCTTCATATGGAGCTTACTTTCAACCAGCCGCTCAAGCACGTCAAGGACAACACGGCGGTGGCGGCGGCGGCGGTGGCGGCGGCGAGTCCAGTTCTGGTGAGCGAGGCTGTCTTTGTAACAATAATTACGGTAACTCTGGAGCTGGCGGTGGCGGCGGTGGCGGCGGTGGCCAAGGCGGCGAAGGCGGCTTTGGTGGTGGCTCATCATTCGGTATTTATGAGAACGCCAGTGCCGGAGCCTCGTATCAAGACTTAAGAATAAACTCAGGAACCGCAGGTGATGGCGGTAATGGCGGCCCTGGTGGCGCTGGTGGTAGCGGTGGCGCTGGGGGAGCCGGCAACGACAATTGTGGTAGTGGTGAAGGCCGCTGCAGCGGCGATGGTGGCGATGGTGGCGATGGCAGTGCTGGAGCTCCGGGCGAAGACGGGGCTGATGGCATTTCAGCGGATAGATATCGTGTCGGTACTGGTTCTACGAATTTTAATGCAACCATCCCCCGTACCTCTCCCTGGGTTGAGGTGCGCTACGACAACACCCGCACCTGCACGAACTCTGAGTTGGAAGTTCGTCGCCAGAATACTGGCGACACTTGGAATTTCCCGACCGGCGGTGTGAGCTATATCAACAACATCAATGCCACATCATCTGAATACAACACGTTCGATGACATCGCGTTGATTTACTACACAGCTACGGGCAGTCATGATGTTGAAGCAACTGACTTCTCGACTACAACGAATCGCTTCCGCGACTTCATCTACATCAAAACCGACCGTACGCTGCCGACAATTACAGTGAATAGTACGCCCGTTTGTGAGGGTGGTGTGATTGATCTTTCGGCGACCAACTGGGGCACCGAGGTTGAGTGGGAGTGGGTGATTTTCACGACAGATGCCCGCTCGCCTATTGCAACGCTGACAGACGAGTCGCCGAGTTACAACACTGGTGCGCTTGCGCCTGGCACGTATAACATCCGCTACCGTGTGCGCGAGGAGTGCTGTGGTTGGTCACGGCCGGTTTACAGCAGCTTCGAGATCGTACCCGATCCGGATGCCGGCACCATTGCGGCCGATCAGGTTCTGTGTGTCGACGAGGTGCCATCGCAGCTGACCAGCACTGCCAGCGGCTCTGCTGGTGCTGCCTATGGTACAGTTACATACACCTGGCTAGAAGCTACGACCAGCGGTGGCCCTTACTTCGCAGCGACTGGCACGCCGCAATCAGGTGCCGCGGCTTTCCAGGCACCGGGTCTGTCTGCCACGACTTACTACATCCGCGAGGCCAGCTTTAGTGGCAGCGGTTGCGACACTGACCAGTCAAATGAGGTGATGTTGGATGTGCGCGACCCCGCCGCACCAACGGGGCTTAGCCCCGTCACACAGTGCGGTATTCTGGATGTGACGCTTTCGGCAACACCAGGCGCTGGCGGTACGGCCATTCGTTTCTATGACGCACTTTCGGGCGGCACACTGCTGCTGGAAGACCTGACAGCACCCTTTGAGTTCACGACCAACTTCGCGACGTATGGCGTTGTGTATGCCGCGACCTACGACCCGATCAATGGTTGTGAAAGTGGTACACGTACGCCGATCGTTATCGATCAGATTACCGATCTCGAATGGACGGGCGTTGCCAGTGGTGCGACTGACCCCAGCTGGTTCAACGCTGACAACTGGAACGTCTCGCCTTGTGTGCCCAACTGCGGTATCAGCGTCTTGATTCCTGCAGGAACGCCACAACAGCCGATGATCGACCAGCCGGTGGCTTCTGCCAACAACATTACTGTGCAGAACACTAAGGCCATCGAAATGATGGGTACCAACCGTCTGGAGGTTTGCGGTAACTATGTTGGCCAGGGTGGCAGCCAGTTCAATGCGCCGCCTACAGCTACGGTGTCGTTCCAAAACGGAAGCTTCGCTCAGCAGACCTTTGAGCAGAACAACTCGGCTGGCAACCCGCTACCGAATGTTGAGATCAGCAAGCTCGGTCTTGAAGAACTTCTCCTGTTCTCGGATATGAACATTCAGCCGACTTCAACGCTGACGTTCAATTCGGGCCGCATCATCACGCAGTCGTTCAACGAAGTGGTGGTAGAAAACCCTGCAATCAACGCGATTACTGGCTACAATCAGGATCGATTCGTACAGGGCACGCTGACACGTCAGTTGAATCCGAGTGGTGTGTATGATTTCCCGGTTGGCGACGATCCTGCCAACAAAGGCTATCAACTCGCTCGTATCGATTTTGCAACGACTGGTACTAGCACCCGTGCGACTGCGCGCTTTGACCCGAACGAGATTACGGGTGCGTTGCCTGCTGCACTTTCAATCAACGAATGTGACGCGCAAATCACAACGTATTCGACTTGGCTGTCGAACGGCTGGTGGTCGATTAACACTAACGGCACGGGCGAGAGCTACGACATAGCGCTTTATCCGCTGCCGGGCTCCTTCCAGACAGGTCTTGCAGGGCTTGACTACACGCCGATTACTGGTAACGCGTCGACAACGGTGGCCAAGCGCACCACAGGCCTGCCAGTGAGTGCCTTCATCTTGGATGGCACTTGCGATGTGAGTTCGAACCTTGCCGCCGGTAACCCATTTGCTGCACGTGGCGGTCTGACGGGCTTCTCGGATTTTGCTATCATCGTCGACGACCTGAATCCCTTCCCGGTTGAGCTTCTGAGCCTGGGTGCACGCCCGGCTGGCGACGCGATTGCGGTGGAATGGACGACGGCCTCAGAGGTCAACAACAGTGGTTTCGAAGTTCAGCGCTCGACCACTCAAGAAGGTGATTTTGAAATCATCGATTGGGTGGATGGCCATGGCACCACCACCGATGTCAAGCGCTATACGCTGCTCGATGAAGATGTAGAGCGCAATCAGCGTTACTTCTACCGCCTGCGCCAGGTCGACTACGATGGTGCGTTCGAATTCACCAACGTCGTGTCTGCGATTCTGGTAGCCACCAGCGAGCACTCCATCACGTTCTATCCGAACCCCGCTCGCAACGAGGCGTACCTGGACTTCTTCACCCCGCAGGGCAGCGAGACGCTCCCGATCGAGGTGTACGACGCAACAGGTCGCCTGGTCATCAACACGACGGCAACCGCCGATGCGATGGGCAACGGCAAGACGCAACTGGATCTCTCTGAACTGACAGCCGGTACGTACCAGGTGAAAGTCCTGATTAACGGCACCTACGAGACGATTCGTTTCGTGAAGGTTAGTCGCTAGAGCAAATTCGCGATTTCATATATCAGAAAGGCAACTGCATTCGCAGTTGCCTTTTTTAATGTATTTGTCCTCTTCAACAACGCTTTAAGAGTGAATACAACACTTTCATGGGAGCAGAAAGGGCATTCATGGGTAAACAGCATTTTGTTTAGAGGCTTTCACTTATGTTTGGACAACTAAAATCATTTTGCCATGTCATTGAATCAGTTAGAACACGATCCTATTCCATTTCTCTTTGATGAGGACCCGATAGAAACACAAAAGGAAACCCCGGAAGTTGATTTTGATGTCCTCAAGCAACAGATCGAGCAGCTGGACGTCCCAATGATTACCCCCAACCGACTCGTCACTTTGCGGCGGTTTCGGACCGAGCTTGTAGAACGCTTGTTGTTTGCCAAGATTGAGGAAATAAATAGAGCCAACGATGCCTTCAAGTTTGTTCCTCTGTATAAGCGCGGTAACTACACTCCTGAAAACACCTTGTCTCCCGAAAAGTTATTCCTGGGCTTGAAGGTGGAATTTGCGCCACGTACCCGTGTTGAATATACGCCTTGGCAGGAAGACCAGTCTTTTGACACGAGTGACCCAACTTGTACGTGGGTCTGTAAATGGCAACGGCGCTTCAAAGTAAGCATGCACGAACGTCGACCCATTTTTTATTTATATGCCGTAATCATTCCCCTTCCCTCAAACACCCCTAAGGTCGAAGAACAACACCAACGTTCAATGGCTTTCATGAACATAGGCACACTTGGTAGGGGCGATTGGCAAGCCGGTGAGGTGGTGCGAGAACGAGAAGAGCGCAACAGAAACTGTTGGGGACAAGGGCCTGGCCCAGGAGGATTGTGTCCCTGAGGCTCCATCCTTCATCCTTTTTTCGTCTAGCCGAAATCAAAAAAAGCGCCGCCTGATTCAGGAGGCGCTTTTTTCGTGAAAACACGTCTGGCAGAGGGGAAGGGATTCGAACCCTCGAAACACTTACGTGTTTACTCGCTTTCCAGGCGAGTCCATTCGACCGCTCTGGCACCCCTCTGTGTGCCTCAGCGAGGCGTTCCGGTGTGGGCGGTTTAGTCCACAAAATTACAAAACCTGCGCTGCGCAGACAATGCCCTTTCAACGGCCGATGGTCAGCGGCTGAAAATACCGCTGCTCTTCGGTGGTGGCTTCCAGCAGGTACTGCCCGGGCGCCAGGTCCAGGTTGAGCTTCAGTAAGTTCTGCGTTTCGGCGTACACCAATTGGTGGTAGAGGATGCGCACCTCGCGAAAACGCTCGTCAAGCAACTTGATTTTCACCTCCTGCGAATACGCCGAATAGAACCGAATGCCTACCTCTCGGGCAGAGCTCGCCGTGTTGGGGTAGGGCACCAGCCAGAACTCCACCGGCACCTCTTCTGTGCGCACCTCAACGGTTTTTGACACCGCGCCACCACTCCCCCGAATGCGATAGTAGTAAACGGTGTCCTTTTGCACCGCCTCGTCGTAAAACGTATAGTTCGTTACCTCATTGGCGCCACCCCGAGGCAGCACCCGCCCGAGTGACTCGAACTGCCGCCGGTCCTTGCTGCGTTCGATCTGCAGAAACTCCAGATTCTCTTCGAAATTGGTTTGCCACTTGAGTGTCACCAACTCGTCTTTGAAGCGCCCGCTGATGTCGGTGACGTTCAGACTGGTATAGATGTCCGTATCCAGCGCTGCAGCCATCGGTCGCCAGCCCCCGTCGGCATATTCGAAGCCCACCGCAGGGTCTACGCCGAACGGGAAGTAGCCCCAGCGCTGGTCGTTTTCCGGAGGTAACTTGAAGGGAATGCGTTCGCCGTTGGGCAGTACGAGTGCATCAATGTCTGGCAGGAACGGCACGCTTTTGAGCGAGCTGTGGTAAAAGCCGTCGACAAATCTACCCTCCGGATCAAATAGCGCCGCATAGTTACCCTCCACCTTGCGGCTGTATAGGCGGATCAGAAAGTCGTCCGCATTCCGGAAGATGATGTCTGGTTTCAGACGTGGGTCATACTCCTTCATAAGACGCAAGCGCTGTCCCGGGCGCAAGCGGGTGTCTGGGGAAAAACGAAACGAATAATCGCGCGTCACGAGCAACCAGCCCTCCAGCCTGATCGTCCGCTCCGAGGTGTTCGTGAGCTGCACCTGGTGGCGGTTGTTGCTCAAGTAGTCGCCGGGAACGAACTGTGTGATCCGCAGCGGCTGTGCCAGCACCGGCCAGGCCCACAGACCGACCAGCAGCAGCAGCCAAAACGCGCGATGTTCACGAAAACTCACACAGCAAATAATTCTTTTTCCCGTTCTGCAGCAAGATGTACTTCCCGTGCAGCAAGTCTTCACCAGTCACATCGCGGTTCATGTCGCTCAGCTGCGACTTGTTAATGCGCAGCCCGCCGTTCTTGATCGCCCGCCGCACTTCGGAGTTCGACTGCAATAGCCCGCTCTCTGTAAACAACACCGTGGCGTTCATTTCGCTGAGGTCGGCCAATTTGAACGCGGCACTCGGTACATCGCCTTTGATATCACTTAGGGTGCGCTCTGGCAGGGCTTTCAGGTCTTCGGGCTTGGCTTTCCCGAACAAAATCCGAGAGGCCTGCTGTACGTTATCCAGTTCCTGCTCGCCGTGCACCTGAATGGTCATTTCTTCGGCCAATGCATTCTGACCGATGCGCGCACCTGGTTTGGCGGCACTCTGTTCAATCAAATCCAGGACTTCCTCGCGCGATTTGCTGGAATAGCTTTTCAGCATAGTCGGCAACTCTTCGTCGCCCAAATTGATCCAGAACTGATAAAACTGATACGGCGAAGTCATGTCGGGGTCCAGCCAAATGCTCTGCCCCTCAGCCGTTTTGCCGAATTTCGTGCCGTCCTTGCGCGTCACGAGCGGGTAGGTGATGGCGTGGAGGTCTTCCACGCCCATGCGCCGGCCGAGCTCAATGCCGGAAGTGATGTTCCCCCACTGATCAGACGCGCCCATTTGCAGCGTGCAATCGTAGCGCTTGCGCAGTTCGACGAAATCGTAGCCCTGCAGCAGTTGGTAGCTGAATTCGGTGTAAGAGATGCCCGTTTCCATCCGGTTTTTCACCGAATCTTTGGCCACCATATAATTCACAGTCAGGTGCTTACCGACATCCCGCAGAAACTGCAAATAGCCGATCTCCTTAAACCAGTCGTAGTTATTAACCATCCGCGCGGGGTTCACGCTGGTGTCAAAATCGAAGAACTGTTCGAGTTGCTGGCGAATGCACTCCACATTGTGTCGAATGGCCTCTTCTGTCAGTAAATTGCGCTCTTTCGATTTACCTGAGGGATCGCCGATCATACCCGTGGCACCGCCTACCAAAAATATCGGCTGATGGCCGTGCTTTTGGAAGAGCGATAATTTGAGGACCGTCGCCAGGCTACCCACGTGCAGCGATGGGCCTGTGGGGTCAAATCCGATGTAGCCAGTGCGCCCACCTTCCGGTGCAATTTTGAGGTGCTCGGCGGCATCGGGCGTCATCTGATGCAAATTATCACGCCAGGTCAGTTCTTCTACGAAGGTCATTTTAATGAGAGTCGCGTTGAGCTTATCCGGAAACTACTTACCAAACACGCAGATCTGCCCGCCCGGCAGTGCAAACCTACTTAAACTGTCCTGCTTAATCGCGGATGAATTTTAAATTTTTGTAGCTGTCATCTGGCCTCATTTGCGACACCGAAAAGCTACTTTAAGACTCAAGAATCGCCTCAGAATCACAGTTCAGCGTAGCCGCAAACTCTAAGATGTTCAAAAACTGCTCGTCGAATGGCCGATTTTTCACTTTGAACAGCTAGGATAGTTTGTGAAACGTCCCTACTTTTGTAGTTGAGATGAAGTGAAGATCAACACCAGATCGGACCGCTAAAACAAGATAAAAAACGCCATCTACTATGTGGAATAAGCAGCTAACTAACATCACTGTATGGCTCTGCTTACTGTTCTTCCCCGCGCTCGTGATTGCGCAGGGCCCAGGCTATTCAGCCTACAAAGACGGTGAGAAGTGCCGAAAGGCGCGCGACCTTGAGTGCGCCATTCAAAATTATGACCGTGCCATCAAGATTGAGGGCACGAATTACCGCTATTACGCCCGCAAAGGCCAGGTGTTGATGAAAATGGGTCGCAAACAAGACGCTATTCAAGCGTTTGAAGGTGCGACTCGTGTCAATCCCAGCTGGACTTCTGGTTTCCTCCAGCTCGCCAAGATTTCACTTTCTCAAAAGAATTACGATCAGGCGATCAACTATCTGAACCAAGCTTACAACGAAGAGCGCGACCAAGCCGCCAAGCTGCGTTACAAGCTCCTAACGGTTAAGCTGCTCGTGAAGCAGAACCGCCCGCAGGATGCCATGCGCGAACTGCAGAAGGCCAAGCAAATCGCACCGACTGACCTCCGCGTCGCTCAATATGAGGGCGAGGTTCAGATGGCACTCAACAACTACCAGGCTGCCCGTTCTGCTTACCAAACTGCAATCAATGCAGCAAAGCAGGCCGACCAGAGTGGCGCCAAGCTTGTTAAATACTACGTTGGTCTTGCGATTGCCACTGGTAAAATCGAAGGCGAGGCGGCTGGCCTCAAAATTTCAGACGAGTACGTGAAGCCCTTCAGTAGCCGCTATCACAACTACGTACGGTACAAGCTGAAAGGTGGTCTTTTGCCCAAAAAACACCTTGCGCTTGCACAAGGATATTTGAAAGCTGGCGACTACACTACCGCCATTAACAATATTCAGAAAGCTGTTCAGGAGTCTGAAAACTCGAATAGCATGAAGAGCCTTTCTTACAAAATGTTGGGCATGGCTTATTTCAAGCAAGGCAAGACTGCTCAGGCGATCAACGCTTTCCAACAGTCAGCTGCTGCTGAAGAGAAGCCTGAAAAGCGCGCTAGCCTCTACAACATCATGGTGAAACTGCAGTTCAGCAACCAGCAGTATAGTCAAGCGGTTCAGACTGCGGACAAGCTGCTTGCTTCTCAGCCTAATAACCGTAAGATCTTGATGATGAAGGCGCAGTCGTTGTACCAACTCGGTCAGTATCGCCAAGCTGTTGCTGCGGCTGAGCAAGCTGCTGCAAACGCGCCTGACTCACCCAGCGCCAAAGCGAAATACTACTTCCTGATCGGCCTGGCTGCTAAGAAAGCTGGCGATGCAGCAAAAGCTAAAGAGGCTTTTGAGAACGCTGCACACGGTTCGTTCAAGTACGCTTCGAAAGAAGAAGCCAAGTCACTCGGCGCCCGTTAAGCCAGATTGACTCAACCTTTACAAGCCGACTCTCTTACAGGAGTCGGCTTTTTTTGTTCCCGGTGCTGTAGTTCTTAGATGGTAGATTGACCACCGAAGAATTCGGGGGCAGCAGCTCAGGTGGATCGGCATCCTAATCGGTCGATTCGCGGTGTGCATAGAAGTACCTTTATGGATATAAGGTATTGATATACAGGGGTATACGAGTTAAAAAACTTGTTGATAAAGCTGGGGATAACCCTCAAAAAGCCGTATATTTGAATAGCCTCACAGCAGGGTGGGGCTGGAATCACTTCTACTAATACGCATGGCTAAAGAGCTCAAGAAAAGCGAATACTCCGCCAGTAATATTCAGGTGCTGGAAGGCCTAG
Source organism: uncultured Bacteroidia bacterium (assembly GCA_964611815.1). Taxonomy (GTDB): domain Bacteria; phylum Bacteroidota; class Bacteroidia; order J057; family CAZTEZ01; genus CAZTEZ01. Next base: position 16,298 of record CAZTEZ010000001.1, read on the forward strand.
AGGCCGTCCGCAAACGTCCCGCGATGTACATCGGTGATGTCGGTGTGCGTGGCTTACACCACCTTGTTTACGAGGTCGTTGATAACTCGATCGACGAGGCTATGGCGGGCTACTGCGACGAAATCACGGTGACCATTCACGAGAACAATTCCATCTCGGTTCGTGACAATGGTCGCGGCATTCCGGTTGAGGAGCACCCCAAAGAAAAGAAGTCGGCCTTGGAGGTCGTGATGACTGTCCTGCACGCGGGAGGCAAGTTCGACAAAGACAGCTATAAGGTGTCCGGCGGTCTGCATGGTGTGGGTGTATCCTGCGTGAACGCGCTTTCGAGTTACACGAAGGTGAATGTCTATCGCGACGGTGTGATTTATCAGCAGGAATACGAGACGGGGGTTCCCCGTGCGGATGTCAGTGAAGTCGGTCAATATGACGATGATAAACTTCGTGGTACCGAAACGCACTTCCTGCCCGACAGCACGATCTTCACGGAATCTGTCTACAAGTTCGACACGCTCGCCTCTCGCCTGCGTGAACTGGCGTATCTGAACGCGGGTATCAAGATTCGCCTCATCGACGAGCGCGACACGATTTACGACGAAGAGGGTAATGACAAAGGTTTCCTCACGAAAGTCTTCTATTCTGAAGGTGGCCTGAAAGAGTTCGTTAAGTTCCTGGACGAGAGCCGCGAGGCCCTGCACCGCGAGTCGATCTTCTTCAGCGGCGAAGATGATGAGGGCATGTACCCCGTCGAAATCGCCATGCAGTACAACACGGGCTACCGCGAGAACCTGCATTCGTATGTCAATAACATCAACACGCACGAAGGTGGTACGCATGTGACCGGCTTCAAAAAAGCACTGACGCGCACGCTGAAGCAATACGCACAGGACAATGGTTTCCTGAATAAAGTCAAGTTCGACATCACGGGCGATGACTTCCGCGAGGGCCTCACGGCCGTCATTTCTGTCAAGGTGCCCGAGCCGCAGTTCGAGGGCCAGACCAAAACGAAGTTGGGTAACTCCGAAGTCGCCAGCATCGTCGAGAGTATCGTCAACAAGCAACTGGCCTATTATCTCGAAGAAAACCCGAAGACGGCCAAGAAGATCGTTGAGAAGATCAAGCTGTCTGCCGAAGCGCGCTATGCTGCGAAAAAAGCCCGCGAAATGGTGCAGCGCAAGCAGCCTGGCGGTGGTGCTGGCCTGCCCGGTAAGCTCGCCGACTGCTCAAGCAACGACCCCTCTTTTTGTGAGCTCTACCTCGTCGAGGGTGACTCGGCCGGCGGTACGGCCAAGCAGGGACGCGACCGTCGTTTCCAGGCCATCCTGCCTTTGCGCGGTAAAATCCTGAATGTCGAGAAGGCGCACCCGGTCAAGATTTTCGAGAACGAGGAGATCAAAAACATGGTTACTGCGCTGGGTGTCACGGGTATGGGCACAGATGATGACCTCAATCTGGAAAAGCTCCGCTATCACAAAATCATCATTATGACGGATGCCGATGTCGACGGCAGTCACATCCGTACGCTGCTGATGACGTTCTTCTACCGCTTCCTTGGCGATCTCGTCGAAAACGGCAATATGTACATCGCGCAGCCGCCGCTTTATCTCGTAAAGCGTGGCAAGCAATTTCAGTACTGCTGGACAGAAGAAGACCGAAAAGCGGCCATCCAGCGTATGGGTGATGGCGACGAGGACAAGGTGCACGTGCAACGCTACAAGGGTTTGGGCGAGATGAACGCCGACCAGCTTTGGGACACCACCATGAACCCCGACACGCGCACGCTGCAGCAGGTCACCATCGACAACGCTGCCGAGGCCGACCACCTGTTCTCGATGCTGATGGGCGGTGACGTGGCGCCACGTCGAGAGTTCATCGAGCTGAACGCCAAGTACGCGAACATCGACGCCTAAGCGCTACCCAACAAGTACAGAAAAGCCCGACCATTTGGTCGGGCTTTTCGTTTGAAAAAGCTTGATTGTCAGGCGGTTTCGAGTACGATCTGCGCGCGCAGCAAGTCGTCGATGTTCTCGCGCCGACGTATAAGATGGGCCTTGCCACCATCCACCAACACCTCCGCCGGTCGCAGGCGGCTGTTGTAGTTGCTTGCCATTGTAAAGCAGTAAGCACCAGCATTTTCCATGCTCAGGAGATCGCCCTCGCGCACTTCCGGCAGCTGGCGGTCGTAGGCAAACGTATCCGTCTCGCAGATGTAACCGACCACGCTGTACACGCGTGGCGTGCCCTCGGGGTTCGAGACGTTCAGGATGTGGTGGTACGCGTCGTAGAGCATCGGCCGAATGAGATGATTCAGCCCGGAATCGACCCCCACGAACACACTGGAGACGGTTTGCTTGATGGTGTTTACCTGCACGAGAAAATGCCCTGCTTCAGATACCAAGTACTTTCCAGGCTCGAACCAGATCTCGATTTCGCGGCCGTATTCCTTGTAAAAGACCTCCAGACGCTGCTCGAGTTTTTTGCCAAGTGCCTCAACGTCCGTGAAGTTGTCGTTGGGTTTGTACTGCACTTTGAACCCCGACCCAAAGTCGAGGTACTTGAGGTCAGGGAAGTCGTGGGCGGCATCGAAAAGCACATCGGCGGCTTGCAGAAAGACATCCGTGTCCAGAATATCAGAGCCAGTGTGCATGTGCAGGCCCTCGATGTCAAGCTTGAACGACTTCACAATGCGCATCACGTGGCGCATTTGGAAGATCGAAATGCCAAACTTGGAGTCGATGTGGCCGACGGAAATTTTCGCGTTACCGCCAGCGTAGATGTGCGGGTTGACGCGGATACATACGGGATATTCATCGCCGAACTCGTTACCGAATTGCTCGAGCATCGTCAAGTTGTCGATGTTGATGCGCACCCCGAGCTCCACGGCCTGCCGCAGCTCTTCAAACCCAACGGAGTTGGGCGTGTAAAGGATTTCCTCGGGCGGGTAACCCGCGTGCAGCCCCAGCTTTACTTCCTCCAGCGAAACGGCATCCAGACCGGCACCTTCAGCACGTAAAAGCTTGAGGATGTTGAGGTTCGAGTTCGCCTTCAGTGCATAGTGCAGGTGGTGCGGAAAGCCGGCAAAGGCTTTGTCGAGTTTCTGGTATTGGCTGCGGATTTTGTCCGCATCATACACATAAACAGGGGTGCCGAATTGCTCGGCGATGCTTTCAGCAGAAACGCCTCCGATAAGCATAGTGGTGGGTGTTGTGGCCGTGGCCGGTTGAAAATCAGGGAAGTGTTGGGCTTGTACTCAACAAAAACGGCTGCAAACTAAAGAAGCCTGCAGCCGATTTACAAGTTTGTAAGGCTGTCGTTGTTATTCCTTCAGCAAGTTGCGCGAAATCACGAGCTGCTGAATCTCAGACGTGCCCTCGCCAATCGTGCAGAGTTTGCAATCGCGGAAGAACTTTTCGACCGGGTAATCTTTGACGAAACCGTAGCCGCCAAAGATCTGTACCGCTTCAGTTGCCGCGCGCACGCAGGCTTCAGAAGCATACCACTTGGCTTGCGCACCGCTGACGGTCACGCTTTCGCCACGGTTTTTCTGATCGGCTGCACGGAAAGTGAGCAGCTCAGAGCATTCGATTTCAGTCGCCATATCAGCGAGCTTAAAGGCGATGGCCTGGAAGCGGTTGATGGGCTTGCCGAATTGCTCGCGCTCTTTGGAGTACTGCAGACAGGCATCGAGGCAGCCGTGGGCCAGGCCAATCGACAGCGCCGCGATGCTGATACGACCGCCATCCAGCACGCCGAGCGCCTGACGAAAGCCGTCGCCAACTTCGCCAAGTCGTTGAGAATCAGGAATGCGCACGTTGTCAAAAAGCAGTTGCGCGGTTTCCGATGCCCGCATGCCAAGCTTGTCTTCTTTCTTGCCGCCGCGGAAGCCTTCCGTGCCTTTTTCGATGATAAAGGCAGTTGCGTTCCCGCTGGTGTTGGGCTCGCCTGTGCGGCAAACCACAACTGCGACATCACCGGAAATACCGTGCGTGATGAAGTTTTTCATGCCGTTGATCACCCAGTGATCGCCGTCTTTTTCGGCAACGGTGGTCATGTTGCCGGCATCCGAACCGGTGTTGGGCTCAGTGAGGCCCCAGGCACCGATGAACTCGCCGGTGGCCAGCTTGGGCAAATACTTCTGCTTCTGTTCGTCGTTGGCATAGAGCAGAATGTGGTTGGTGCACAGCGAGTTGTGCGCCGCCATGCTGAGGCCGATCGACGGATCGACACGGCCGAGTTCGATGATCGCCGACACGTACTCGAAGTAGCTCATGCCAGAACCGCCGTATTCATCGGGCACCAGCATGCCCAGAAGGCCCTGCTCGCCCAGCTTTTTCATGGTCTCAACGGGGAAGGTCTGCGCCTGGTCCCACTCCATGATATGCGGCTTGATGTGCTCCTGCGCAAACTTGCGCACCATCTCTTCGATGGCGAGCTGCTCTTCAGTTTTCTCGAAAGTCATGCCGGAAACGTCGGCGGGCGTGGCAGTTGTAGTGCTCATAGTGAGGTGATACAGTTAATTTTTCTGGAACGGTACAGCAAGTTAAGCAAAATCGCCGGTAAAATACAGCCCCCTGCGGTCGCCGTAGGGCTGTTTAGACTAGCTTCATATTTCAGCACATATAAGGAGCGGTCAGTGGCTCAGAGCCTGTTGAGATTTGGCGACAAGATGATTTTCGAGAGGGTTTGGAATGAATTTCAAGGCGAGCGAAGTGGACATATGCCTTCGTATAGGCCATTACGCTCAACGCAGAAATTCGCCCAAAACCTCCGAAAAGGGCTTAATCGCTAAATTTCAACAGGCTCTTAGTCTTCGCAGGCCAGCGTCGAGACGAGCGGTACGTCGAACTGCGCGAGCTTTTGGCGCCCGGGCAGAAAGTCGAGCGTAACGATAAACGCGAAGCCCGAAAGGTGCGCGCCGTACTCCTGCGCAAGGCTCGCCGCTGCTGCAGCGGTGCCGCCCGTGGCGAGTAAGTCGTCGTGAATCAGCAGCTTATCCTCACTTTTAATCGCGTCATGGTGCACTTCGATGGTCGCCGAGCCGTACTCCAGATCGTAGGTCACGGCCGTGGTTTTGGCCGGTAACTTGCCCTTCTTGCGCACCATTACGAAGCCTGCGCCCAGCTCCTGAGCGATCATGGGGCCCAGCAGAAACCCGCGGCTTTCGATGCCCACCACTTTTGTGACACCAGCCTCGCGAAACGGATCGGCAAGCGCCTGTACGAGGTCGCTTACCAGGCTGTTGTCCAGCATGATGGGGGTAATGTCTTTGAATGAAATACCGGGTTTCGGGAAGTCGGGCACCACACGAATGGCGGCGTCCAAGCGGTCGGTGAGGCTCATGCAGCAGCGTTTGGGGGTTGGCCGAAGTTAGCCAAAATCGTGCAGTTTTTCGGACACAACCAGTTGCACGAATAGCTTTACCTTTGCGTCAATCTCAAACTCTGCCCGTAGATCATGATCGCTTACCTCTCTGGCCAGCTCACGCTCATCGAACCCACCCACGTGCATATTGAGTGCGGGGGCGTGGGCTACTTTGTGAAAATCAGCCTGAACACCCACGCCGCGCTGCAGGGCAAAAAGAACATCAAGCTCCCGATTTTTCATGATATCAAAGAGGGCAGTCAGGTGCTGTATGGCTTCGCGAGTGGCAAGGAAAAGCTGCTGTTCGAAAAGCTGATCGGCGTGAGCGGGGTAGGGGGCAGCACAGCGCTGGCGATGCTCAGCAGCATTACGCCCGAAGAATTCGAGCAGGCCATTCGCGAGGAGGATGTTGCGCGGCTGAAGTCCGTGAAGGGCATCGGCGCCAAGACCGCGGGGCGCATTGTGCTGGAACTCAAAGGTAAACTACCGGAGCTGGGCGATAGCGAAAGCGGGTCTTCTACTGGTGGTGGCAGCTTCCGTAGCGACGCCATTGATGCGCTGATCAGCCTGGGCTTTTCGCGCAAGGATGCGGAGAAAAAACTGGACACCTTGCTTCGTTCACAATCTCCACCATCGAGTGTAGAAGAAGCCTTGAGAATGGCTTTAAAAAACTGAGTTCGGGCACACAATAATTGCCGTATGTTTGCAGTTACCTTCACGGACTTGGCGCTGCTGCTGCGTCAGGCTATTTTTTTCTGACCTGCTCTCTACCCTGAGGCTAACCCAAAGCTGCTGCTCTGATTTGCGCAAGGCAACGTTTTTAAGGCTCGCAATTTGCTGCCTGGGTGCACTGTTCGGTGCACACCAAGCCCATGCCGGTGTGGATGATCCACCACCCGGCGACCCGGTGGTGCTCGAGCTCGACCCCTTCGATCTGCTCGACCCGGGCTTCAAGTTCCCGCGCGATTTCTCGCCGCCACAAGACACCAGCAAAAAGGATACCAATAAGAAAGAAGAGCAGTCGAAAGAAAGCCCGCTCGACAAGCCCGCCCAGGAAAAAGAAGACAAAGATGTCGGCGGCAATTTCGTCGCACCGCTGCCGGGCAATGTCGAGACCACCTACGAACTGGCGCCGAATGGCAAAGGTTACATTGTGCGCGAGCAGGTGAACGGCAAAGATATCCGCCCGCCGTCCTATATCTCCCGTCAGCAACTCGAAGAACTGCGCACCCGCCAGGCGCGCGACCGCTTCTTCCAGGAACAGGAGCGGGTCTCGCAAGGCCGGGCTGGTGGCGGCAACTCGCTGATTCCGCCCATCAACGTCAACAGCAATCTCTTTAAGACGATTTTCGGCAGCCCTCGCATCGACATCAAACCGAACGTCAGTGTGCTACTCGATTTCTCGATTCGCCGGAACGTGATGAAGAACCCGGCACTGGCCCTGCGTCAGCAGCGCAACACGACCTTCTTCTTCGACCAGCAGATTCAGCTGAACGTCGTGGGGTCGGTGGGCGAGCGCCTGAATCTGAACCTCAATTACGACACTGAGGCCACCTTCGATTTCGAGAACCAGTACAAGATCGGTTTCCAGGGCGACGAAGACGACATCATTAAAAGCGTGGAGGCCGGTAACGTCTCGCTGCCGGTGAACGGCTCTCTGATTCAGGGTGGGCAGAACCTCTGGGGCGTGAAAGTTGCGACGCAGTGGGGCCCGCTCTTCGTGACGACCGTCGCCTCGCAACAGCGTGGCAAGACGCAGGAGATCGTTGTAAACGGCGGTGGCCAGCAGACGAATTTCGATGTCACGGCCAGCGACTACGATTATAACCGCCACTTTTTCCTCAACCACTACTTCCGCAGCCTCTACGAACGCAGTCTCGCTCAACTGCCGGCGGTTAACTCGCCGATCCAGATCACGCGGGTTGAAGTGTGGGTGACCAACCGTAACAACGCCTCGACGCAAAACAACCGGAACGCCATCGGTTTCGTCGATATGGGCGAAAATACCGTTGCCACGGGTGGCCAAATCTGGAACCAGAACTTCATCAACGCCACGGGTTCGCGACCGGCCAACGGCGCGAACAATCTCTTCAGCGTCATTACCGCCAGTGAGCAATCGAACAACCGTAACCAGGCCAACGATTATCTCGAAAGCCAAGGCCTGACTAACGGGCAAGATTTCGAGCTCGTAGAGAACATGCGCCTGCTGAACCCCAACGAGTACATCCTGAATTCGCAGCTGGGTTACATCTCGCTCAACAGTCGCCTGCAGCCCAACGACGTACTGTTTGTGGCGTACGAATACACGGTGGCGGGTTCCAATGAGCCCTTCCGAGTGGGCGAGTTTTCGCAGGATAAGCCGCAAGACCAGGCCAACCAAAACCTGCTCTTCCTGAAAATGCTCAAGCCCTCGTCGATTCGCCCCGAGCTCGACGACCGCCCGTATCCGACCTGGGATCTGATGATGAAAAACGTGTACTCCATCGGCGGCTTCAACCTGCAGGCCGATGGCTTCCGGATGGACATCATTTATGAGGCGACCGACGGCTCCGGTGACATCAACTACCTCCCGACCTCGGCCGTGGGCAACACGCCGCTCGTGCAGGTGTTTGACATCGACCAGCTCACCAACAACATGGAACTGGGGCCGGATAACATCTTCGACTTCATCCCGAACGTCACGGTGCAGCCCGAAAAGGGCACGATCATCTTCCCGGTGCTCGAACCTTTTGGCTCTCACCTCACCGATCAGCTGGGGCCACCGGGCAGCGAGGCCAGGGTGCGCGACTCGACGCTCTATGCCTATCAGCCGCTCTACGACCTGACGCAACAGGACGCGATCCAGTATTACCCGCAGCTCGACCGCTACAAGTTCACGGGCTTCTATACCGGGGCGGGGGGCTCCGAGATTTACCTGAACTCCGTGCAAGTCACCGAGGGCTCTGTCACCGTGAGCGCTGGTGGTACTCAGCTGCAGGAAGGTTCTGACTATCAGGTGGATTACCAGATCGGTAAAGTCACGATTCTGAACCCGGGGGTGATGGCATCTGGGCAGGAGATCCGTGTGCGCTTCGAATCGAACGACCTCTTCGGCGTCGACCAGAAGTCGCTCATCGGGGTGCGCCTCGATTACAAGCAGTTCGACGACCTGACGCTCGGCGCCACGATGGTCTACCTCAACGAGCGCCCACTCATCAACAAGATCAATATCGGCGACGAACCGATGTCGAACCTCATCTGGGGTGTGGACGCAGCCTACCGCAAAGAATCGCGCTTTTTGACGAAGATGGTTGACCTGCTGCCCTTCCACGACACCAAAACGCCCTCATCGGTCAACTTCCAGGGCGAATTTGCGCACCTGATACCTGGCCAGCCAAACGCCATTAAGGTTGACGGCGAGAACGGCATAGCTTACGTCGACGACTTTGAGGGCACGCGCGCAACACTGAACCTGATGGCCACCCAGCTGTGGGCGCTGGCCAGTAAGCCGCCGGAGATTCCCGCTGACCCCAACACGCCGCTGTCCGATGGCTTTCGTCGGGCGCAGATGAGCTGGTACCGTATCGACCCTTCGTTCTACGACTTCCCGCAGGAATTCGGGCTGGACTCGCAATCGCCGGAGCTGAACACGCCCTACACCCGCCGGATTGCCCCGCAGGAGGTGTTCCCGAACCGCAATAACCTACCCGGCCAGAACATCCTCGCGACTTTCGATGTGCACTATCGCCCCAATATCCGCGGGCCATACAACTACGAGACCAGCGCGACCCGCCTGAACGCCGACGGTACGCTCTCGCAGCCTGCTGACAACTGGGGGGGTATTCAGCGCCGGACGACCCAGAACACCGACTTTGAAGCCGCCAACTTCGAGTTCATCGAAATCTGGCTCTTCGACCCCTACCTCGACGAAGAGGGCAATCCGATTCAAAACGTGACCAACACCGGCGAACTGGTGCTGAACCTGGGTAAAGTTTCCGAGGACATTCTGCCCGATAACCGCCGCGCGTTTGAGCACGGCCTGCCAGTAAATGAGGCTGACAACCAGGCCGGTACGGGCCTCTCGGAAACCGAATGGGGACGCGTGAGTGACCTGCAGGTCGTCACCAACGCCTTCGACAACGACCCCGAAGCACGGCGCTTCCAGGATGTGGGCTACGACGGCCTGAAAGACACCGACGAGCAGCTGTTCTTCGACGACTTCCTACAGGAAGTGGGCCAGGTGGTGCAAGGCGAGGCTTTAACGCAACTGCAGGCCGACCCCAGCTCGGATGACTACGCGCACTACCGCGATTCGGAGTTCACCGCACCCATCGACGGCGCGAACCAGTACACGTTCACGTTTAACAGCATCTTCGACCGCTACCGCTTCTTTAACGGCGTGGAGGGCAACTCGCCGATTCAGGATGCCGGACTGAACTACACCCGCCAGGCCACCCCCAACCCGGACGTGGAAGACCTGAACGCCGACAACACCCTGAGCACCGCCGAGAGCTTCTGGGAGTACCGCATCCCGATTGACCGCCAGAGCCTACCACCCGGTGTCAGCGCCGATGCTGCCGTGGGGAATCCCTACCTCGTGGATGTCAGCCAGGTCGACGACGTCGAGCTGCCCGACGGCTCAACCACCCGTGGGCGCTTTTATCAACTACGGATTCCCTTGCGCGCCGGTATACCAGTGGGCGGTATTCAGGATTTCAAAGCCATCGATTATGTGCGGATGTACATGAAAGGCTTCACCGATAGCATCACCTTCCGTTTCGCGCGATTCGAGCTGGTCTCGACGCAGTGGCGACAAGACCTTGAAGTGGGACGGCCAGGTGTACCAGTGGATCCTGGTGGCATACCCGAGCCCGGTCAGGCGCTCGGCCCCGATAGCCCGAACTACCTCGAAATTGGTACCATTAACATCGAAGACAACGGTAGCCGTTTGCCCTACAACTACTCGTTGCCCCCGCGCATCGAGCGCCAGATCGTACCCGGTTCGCCGGTGCAGGGCCTCTTCCAGAATGAGCAGGCGCTGGTCATGCGGACGTTCAACCTGCAAGATGGCAACTGGCGTGCAGCCTTCCGTCGCTTCAATTTCGATCTACGTAACTACGGCAAGCTCAAGCTCTGGGCGCACACAGAGGGTATCGAAAACTGCGGTGGCAAACAGCTGCAGCCCGGCACCTGTGGCGATATGTCCATGCTGATTCGCATTGGGTCCGACTACACGGACAACTATTACGAGTACGAAGTGCCGCTCTGCACGCCAGATGCCGAGCAGATCGTCATCAACCCCGAGAACCCCGAGGACTTCCTGCGCGAACAGCTTTGGCAGAATGTCGAGATTGACCTGCAAAGCCTGAACGTGGTGAAGCAAGCGCGAAACGACTCGGGTTTCCCGACCAACCAGATTTTTGAGCAGTCGCTCAACGACACGGCCTTTGTGCGGGTGCGTGGTACGCCGATGCTCAACCAGACGCAGAGCGTTTGGGTGGGTATCAAGAACCCGGTGGACGACGGCGCTGAAATCTGTGCGGAAGTCTGGGTGAACGAGATTCGAGTCACGGACTTCAACCAGCAGAACGCCTGGGCGGCTAACGGGCGCGTGAACCTCAAGCTCGCCGATTTCGCGACGGTCCAGACCAGCGTCTCGCGCCAGACGGCCTTCTTCGGTGGCGTAGAGCAGCAGATCAGCCAGCGCTCCTTCGACGACCGCTTCCGATACGATGTCGCTGCGACCATCAACGCCGGCATGCTGCTGCCCAAGAAGCTGAACCTCGAAATCCCGTTCTACATCTCGATCGGCGAGGAATTCGTGAACCCCGTTTACAACCCGCTCGACCCTGACGTCGAATTGGAAGCTGTGCTCGAAAGCCTGCGCCAACAGGGCCTGGAAAACGAGGCGCAGGAGAAGCTCGAAGAGAGCCAGACCTACACCCGCAACTTCAGCTACTCGTTCAACAACGTGCGCGTGATGCCCGGCGAGAACAAAAAGAACAGCTACCCCTGGGACATCCAGAATTTCGCGTTCACTTACGGCTACAATGAACGCTTCCAGCGCTCGCCCCAAATCGAGTACCACATGACCCAGAACTACATGGGCGCCATACAGTACCAGTACCAGTTTCCGCAGAAGACCATTGAGCCGTTCAAGAACATCGGCAAGGGGCGCAACCTGATTAACAGCATCAACTTCAACCCCTGGCCGCAGACCGTCAGCGTGCGCGTGGAGGGCAACCGCCATTACGAGGAGCAGCTGTTAAGGCAGGTCTCGGGTGAAAATCAGAATCTGTTGATCGACCCCACGTTTAACCAGAACTTCCTCATTAAGCGGCAATACAACCTGCGCTGGAACCTCACGCGCAGCCTCAACTTCAACTACACCGCCATGACCGACGCACGTGTCGACGAGCCGCGCGGGCGTATCACTGGCGAGAACCGCGATATTTTACTGGAGAATCTACTCAGCTTTGGCGAGCAGCTTGAGGACTCGATTCCCAAATACACGCTCATCAACTTCGGTCGTACGTTGAACTTCACCCAGACGATGCAGTTCACGTATCGCCTGCCGTTCAACCTCATCGAGCCGCTCAACTGGATCAACTCCAGCGCCAACTACAACGCCAATCTCAACTGGCAATCGGCCTCGCTCGACAACGCCAACCTCGGTAACAACATCCAGAACGGGCGCACGATACAGATCAACGCGCAGTTCAACCTGGGCAACTTATACCGCAAATTCCCGATCGTACAGGAGATTCTGAAACCGATTCCCAAACGGAATATCTACTCCAAGACCGACAGCACCCGCAAAGTGGGCGACGACCTGAAGATCGGTGCGAGTCGGGTGGGCAAGTTCTTCGGTGGTATGCTGTTCTCGGTGCAGAGCATCGACTTCACGTACAGCATCAACCAGAACACCTCGCTGGCGGGCTATTTGCCACGGGCAGACCTATTTGGGTTGGACTTCGACTTCGAGAACAGCGACGGTAGCTCTTCGCTGGCGCCCGGCGTGCCCTTCATTTTTGGCGACCAACCCGACCTGCGCGATGCGTCCTGGCTGATGATGGCCACCCAAAACGGCTGGTTCACGAACGACACCACCTTCTTCACGCCCTTCTCGCAAACCGACGCACGGCAGTTCACCGGACGAACGAGCCTGGAGCTCTTTAAGGATTTCCGCGTGGACATCAACTTCACGAAGCAGACCAGCGAGAACTTCGGCGCCATGTGGACCTTCGACCCCGTGGTGGGCGATTTCGTGCTGAGCAACCAGACCATGATGGGGCAGTTTAATATGTCGTACATCGGCATCGGGACCATCTGGCAGGGCGACGAATCCGAAGCGTTTAATAACCTCGACCGCGTCTTCCGTCAGCAGATTTCGGAGCGCCTGGCACAGGCCCACCCGGAATACGAGCAGGTGCTGGGCGAAGCGGCCGGCATTGTGCAAGACAGCGCCCGCGCACAAGACGGCTATTATAACGGCTACCTGGGCGGCTCGCAAGACGTACTCTATCCGGCCTTCCTGGCAGCCTATGGGCCCTACAGTGCCGAGAGCATTGATCTGACGCCCTTCCCGGCAATTCCGCTGCCCAACTGGACCGTCAACTACAATGGCCTCAGCAAGTTGGACGCCTTCAAAGCCGTGTTCCGCACCTTCACCGTGCGCCACGCGTACCGTGCGAATTACACCGCTAACTACATCCTCAACAACCGCGCCCTGACGGCCGAGGGGGCCATTGAGGCCGATGGCTTCACGACCGAATTCGCCCGCATCGACTCCGGCTTCCTCGCCACCAACCCCTTCGATACGGTGTCTATCGGTACGTTTGAGCCGACTTACCAGATTCAGAGCGCGACCATCAACGAGTCTTTCTCGCCACTCATCGGTATCAACTTCTCGATGAAAAACGGCATCGGTGGGCAGGTGGACCTCAAACGCTCGCGTATTCTGGTGCTGAACGCCGGTGCGCTGCAACTCAACGAAACGCGCAACACCGACGTGACGATCAACCTCAGCTGGCGCCGCGAGGGCACGGGCAACCCGATCACGATTTTCGGGCGCGATATTCCGCTGAAAAATACGCTGACGCTGCGTTTCGAAACCACGTTGCGGAACTCCAAAAACATGAACCGCCGATTGGACACCGACCAGCCCATCGAGGCCACGGGTGGTACGTTCAACTTTACGCTGAAGCCCTCGATGGACTACATGGTCAACTCGCAGCTCACTGTGCGGGCTTACGTCGAACATACGCGCAACGACCCGGTGCTCTCCACGAGCTTTCCCACGCGCTTTACGGCCGTAGGGGTGCAGGTGCGCTTCAACCTGAACTCCGTGACGCCCGCACCGGCCGTGGCCAACGACCAGCCCACACCTGGCGGTGGCGGCGGTGGACGTGGACCGAGATAAACCTCTTTACGTGGTTTCAGTCCGGCTTTGGCAACAAATCGGGGCAATTTTCGTATAATCGGTATCATCTACCAAAAGGTTTGATCATGCCATCATTTCTAAAAACCCTCAGCTTCGGTGCGTTAGCAGTCGCTTTAAGCGCCACTTATGCGTTTGCGCAATCCGATGTTAAGCGCTCGTCTGAAAACGATGCGCAACATCCGCGTGTTGAGCAGCAGCGCCAGCACCGCCAGCAAACGCAGGAGCGCTGTGCTGAACGCGACCAAGCCGGCGAAGCGCGTCGCTCGTAAATGGAAGAGAAGCGCGTCCGTCGCGAGGCGGCTCAACAGCGTCATGAAAAGCGCCGCAATGAGCGCGCTCGCCAGGACGAATCCACCGCGCCCAAGCGCAAACCCGAACAACGCTAACCCTCATCGCCATGCTTCGTTACTTGACGCTTATCCTGCTCGGACTGCTCCTGTGGTCGCTCACCGGCTGTGGCGACCCGCGTAAAAACTGCAATCACCCGCAGCATGAGGAGTACATCATGGAAAAACGCAAGAAGAACCAGGGATTTTGAAGTGTTCTAGCATGTGGAAGCCTCTTGTTTTGGTTCTTTTGGGGTGGGTATTCAGTAGCTACCCATTGCAGGCACAGCAGCTCGATAAGGGCGATTGGCCACAGCTGGCTGAGGCGTTCGAAGCGAACGACAAGCTCCTGATCGTCAACTTCTGGGCGACTTGGTGCCGCCCCTGTGTGGCTGAAATGCCGCATTTCGAGCACGTCGCCGACGAACTCGCCGACGAGAACGTTGACCTGGTGTTCGTTTCGGCCGACGACCCCGAAATCTACGACACCCGCTTGCCGGCTTTCCTGAAAAAGAAAGCCATTAAACATCGCGTCTGGCTGATGGACGATACCAACCCCAACAACTGGGTGCCCAAGGTTGATGCCGGTTGGCAGGGCGATCTGCCCGCCACGCTCCTGGTGGCACCTGGTGGCGAATTCCTGGCCTTCCACAACGGCAGCCTCAGCGAACAAGAGCTGCGCGATTTTGTGAAACCTTATCTGGACTGATTTTTGTTGAAGGTTCATTCTGAATGAATACGCTGAAAAGCAACTCCAAGCGCGGTGGCGCCAACACACACAACTCTCACCCAAAGCACAATTCGCTTATGAAAACCCGCATTCTATATCTCGCCCTATTCTTGTTTGCTTTTGCCGCTGTTTCGGCAGCCAACCCCGACGGTGGCGACGGACTCGCGCCCGGCGACAAGGCCAAGACTTTCAAGCTGAAAAACATTGATGGCAAAATGATGTCACTCAGTGATTTGGAAGGCGAAGGTGCCATCGTCATCTTCACCTGCAACCACTGCCCGTTTGCCAAGAAGTACGAGGATGAGATCATCATGCTCGACAAGAAGTACAGCCGCAAAGGCTACCCGGTGGTGGCCATCAACCCCAACGATGCGGAGTCCTACCCGGCAGATTCGTACGATAAAATGATCGAGCGTGCCAAAGAGAAGGGCTTCACCTTCCCGTATCTCTACGACGAAACGCAGGAAATCGCCAAGGCTTACGGCGCGTTGAAAACGCCGCATGCTTATGTCTTGAAAAAAGAAGGGAGCGACTATGTCGTGAAATACGTCGGCGCGATCGACGACAACGCTTACAAGCCCGAGAAAAGCAAGGTTGAGTACCTTTCTGATGCCGTTGACGCACTCATTGCCGGTAAAGAGGTACCGACCAAAGAGACGAAAGCCGTTGGCTGCGGCATCAAGTGGAAGTGATTCCACCGCTGCTATTACAGACAGATAGCTCAACGAAAAACGCCCGGTTGATCAACAGCCGGGCGTTTTTGAGTGTCATCGTTGGCAGTTCCGTGGGCCATTATGAGCCGGCTGACGTGTCGGCAGTAGATGGTGCCGCGTCATCGCTGTCTTCCGTGGTTTCAACCTGCGGTTTAAGGTTCATCGAGATGGTCATCGTGAATTGCGTGCGCCCGGGCTCCGATTCCAGGAAGATTTCACCGTCGTGCTTGTCGATGAGCTTTTTCACGATGTCAAGCCCCAGCCCCGTGCCCTGGCCCTGCGGTTTTGTCGTGAAGAAGGCCTCGAAAATGCGGTCCTGGATATCCTGTGGAATGCCCGAGCCACTGTCGATGATCTGCACGAACAGGTGCGTTTCGCTGTGGCGACCCACTTTCACAGTGATGGTGCCCTTCTCGCCGATGGCGTGCAGCGCGTTGGTGATGAGGTTCGTCCAGACCTGGCTCAGCTCGTCGGGGTAAGCGTTGATTTCGGGCAGATCCGGCTCGAACTCTGTGATCACCTCGTGCGATTTGAGCGAGTTCTCGTAGATCGTCAGCACGGTCTTCACGTTCTCGACGAGATTCGTCTTGATGAGGTCATCTTGCGCGTGGCGGTAGCTGTAGCTCTTGAGCGCAAAGATGATCTTCTGCGTCTTGCCGACCGAGGTCAGAATGTTGTTGATATGGAAGCGCATGCGACCAATCTGCTGCACGAG
>CAZTEZ010000002.1:0-9730 GCA_964611815.1 uncultured Bacteroidia bacterium
TCACCAGGCGCGCGTCGATACGGTGCAGGCTCTCGCTCAGGGGGACGCTCGAGACAGGGGCCAGCGCCAGTTGCGCGCGCGCACTGGCCAGGCTGTCGATGAATGCACGGAACTTCGCCGGTGCCTCTTTGGCCATCGGGTGCTGCTTGCCAGCACGGTGCAGCTGCGTGGCTGCCAACTCGTTCAGCCCGCCAACTTCGACGCTTTGGCCTGGGAAATCCGGGTGCTCAATAGCCATCCAGTTTGTGAGTGCGTAGGCACCAGTGCCGTTGGCAGTAGTGTCGGCAGCAAATCGCGCCATAGACAGGCGTTCGGGATGCTGGCGTTCGAGTATCGTGATCGAATCCACGGCAGCTGAATCTGCAGCATCCACCAGCGATTCCGCTGAATGATACCAATGCGGCTTGTAGGCCAGCGCCATGCGGCCGTAGTGGTAATACGCCCAGTTCACGAACGCCCCTTGCGGGAAGTCTGTTTTAGACAAGCTGTCACCCGGGTGCAGCTCCTTGAAGACGCTGCTCAGGAACGCATAGGCCTCGGCATCAACGGCTTTGGGGGCCATCGGGCGCTCTTTGTTGGCTTCCGGTGCAGCGTGTTGCCAGGGGTGGACAAGGTTGTCCTCTGGCCCCAGCGCCAAAACAGCGAACACCTCCGGGTGGTCGTAGAGCACATCCGCCACCGCACGCGCTTCCGGCGAAGACACCGGCTGCGGGCCGACGTGTTGCAACTCGCTGCCGTAGGCAAAATTGTGCGAGAAATTCATGTTGAACACCACGCCGCCTTTGGGGTCCTCGTTGATGCGCCCGTCTTTGTCTTTGTCGATACCCTCTGTCAGCAGCAGATAATCGCCCACCTCGCCCTTGTTTGGGTCGGCCCGTCGTAGGTGCAGGCCACCCATGTGCTCGTCGAGCACCCAACCGCCGCCCGGCTGTTGGATGCGCATAAGCGAAATGCGGCCGTCGCCGTTCAGGTCTTCGGGCCCGTCTTCGTCGGTCTCGCCGTCCATGTCGTTGTCGATGGGCTGCAGACTGGCCGAGCGGCTCTGCTCGACGTGTAAAATGTCTGTTAAGTTCTGCATAGCCTCGGGCGAGGCGTTTGGGAAGACGATATAATCGATGTCTTTCGAGAGTTTAGGCAGCTGGCTCAACAGCCAGGTACCCAGCCCGGCATGCGCGCGGCTGTAGCCCGTGACAATCGCAAGGGTCGGGCGGGGGCGCTCGCCAGCATTCGTTAGCATGTAGATGGGCATGCCCGTGTGTGTTTTGCCGACGGTCTTCATCGACCAGCCTTCACGCTTGATTAGATCAAGCTCCGGTTGATACTGCCCGAAGACCATTTGGGCAGCAATGGAAAACAGCAAAATGAGGGGGAGGCGCACGCAATTCAACATACCACAAAGTTAGGGCTTTCGGCGAACACTAACGGCCCCGCGGGTGTTCTAATAATGTGCGTAAATACAGCAATACGCTTTATTTTCGTATATTCGAGCGTTCTTTGAAACTCACCAATGCCCCTTAGCCGACGTCAAATCCGCGAAAAAGTTTTTCAAGCTGCCTTTGCCTGGGCTTTTTCTACCGACGAACCTGATGCCGTTTACGATCGCCTGTTGTCCAGCGAGGTGAAAAGCCTCATGGCGGCCAGCGAACAAGACGCCGACTTCAAAGCCGATGCGCGCTTTATGAAGCGTTTGTACTACGGCTTGGTGGAGCACCGCGACGCGGTCGTTCAACTCGTAGACGAAAAGCTCGAGAACTGGGACTTCCAGCGCCTGGCGCTTTCCGATCAGCTGATCATCGCGCTCGGCTACACCGAGTTTCTCGACTGCCCCGAAGTCCCCACGCGCGTGACCATTAACGAGTATATCGAACTGGCCAAGCGCTTCAGCACCGATAAAAGCAGTGGTTTCGTCAACGGTGTCTTAGATGCCATTCTGAAACAACTGAAGGAAGAAGATCGCATCAAAAAGACCGGCCGGGGCCTCGTCGATTTTCAAAAAAACGCCTCGAGCTAACTCCGCACTAGCAACCCTCTAAAATCATCATTATGACTGGCTCAACTTTCCGACTCTTACTCGCGCTGGCAGGCACTGCCGCCATCGGCTTCATTGCCGGGCGCATTACTGCACAGCGTGGCCGTGTAGATGCCTCGCTTGGCAACGCCAATAGCGTTCAGAACACTGCTGAAGCGCCCAAAACTGACTTGCAGCAACCGCGCATGAGCAGTGGCTTCACGGGCTACACTTTTGGCACCGGCCAGGTAAACGAGTACCAGGGTCCGGCCAAAGCGATACCGACTTTCAATGACGAGACGTCCGCTCGCGCCGCCGAGCTGATGGACGAAGTAGACAGTCTGCTCGAACAGTTGCGTACGAAAAAGTCCTGAGCATTTTTACCAAATTCGGCCATCCGTTACGGTTTTCACCTGCCGCTTAATATTCGCTTTATCGGCAATGCTTTAATTGCCTTCAACACACTGAATCCTTTCAACTCCACTCTTGGCATTACATGAAGACCATCACTTTGATACCGGGCGACGGTATCGGCCCCGAAATCGTAGACGCTGTCAAAACCATCTTTGCCGCCGCGAATGTCCCTGTAGAATGGGAAGAGCGCCTGGCCGGCAAAACAGCGTATGAACAAACTGGCGAATTGCTGCCCGACAGCCTGCTCGATTCGATCCGCAAGCACAAAATCGCCCTCAAAGGCCCGTGCGAAACGCCAGTCGGCAAGGGCTTTCGTAGCGTGAATGTGGGTTTGCGCAAAGCGTTCGAGCTGTATGTCAACCGTCGACCGGTTGAGACCATCCCGGGTATTGCCACGCGTTTTGAGCACGTCGATCTCGTGCTGTTTCGCGAAAACCTGGAGGGGCTGTATGCCGGCCTGGAGTTCCACGACTCGCGCTTGCAGATGTCCGATGCCGTCATGCGCATCTCGCAAACCGGCTCCGAGCGCATCGTGCGTGCTGCTTTCGAGTACGCTCAGGCGAACGGTCGCCGCAAAGTGACACTGCTGCACAAGGCAAACATCCTGAAAGAAGCGCATGGCTTGTTCCTGCGCGCCGGTCGCAAAGTCAGCGAGGATTATCCGAATATCGAGTTCGAAGACCTGATTATCGACAACGGCTTCATGCAACTCGTTGCCCGCCCGGAAAAATACGACGTGCTCGTAACGACGAACATGTTCGGCGATATCCTGTCGGATATGCTCGCTGGCATGGTCGGTGGGCTTGGCGTTGTGGCCGGGGCCAACATCGGCGAAGACGCCGCCATTTTCGAGGCTGTGCATGGCACAGCGCCCGATATCGCCGGGAAAGGCATCGCCAACCCGACGGGGCTGTTGCTGTCGGCGCTCGACATGCTTCACCACATCGGCCTGCACGAGCATGCGAACACCATCCACAATGCGCTCTGCAAAACCCTGGCCGATCCCAACCTCCGCACTGGCGATTTGGGTGGACCGGCAAACACCAACAAATTTGCAGAAAATGTTTGCAATAATTTACTTGCAAAACCTGCGTTAGCTCAGGTGTAATCTCTCACAGACACACTAAAACACAAGTAGTAACATGAAACGCTTCAGCATTCTAATTCTCGCCCTGCTCATGGGCATTGCTTTTACGGCCTGCAACGACGGCGGCGGTGAAGCCGAAGAGCAAATTGAAGTGAACACCGAAAACCCACCGGTGTTTGAGTTCGGAGACGGCTCTGAAGAGGCCATGACCCACGATTTCGGCGCCATGAAAGAAGGCGAAGTCGTAGAGCACACGTTTACCTTTAAGAACGTTGGCAAAAGTGACCTCATCATCCAAAAAGTGAAGCCCAGTTGTGGCTGCACGGTGCCCGAATACACAGAAGACGCTGTGAAGCCGGGTGGCACTGGCAAGATCAAAATCAAGTTTGACTCTGACGGCAAAACCGGCAAGCAGAACAAATCTGTGACTGTTCATGCCAACACCAACCCCCGCGTGACCAAGCTGCGCTTTACGGCTGATGTCGCTGAAAGCTAAACAGTAGATTTTCTCGAAAACTATCGCAGGCAGGCCGCACGGTCTGCCTGTTTGTGTTTGCAGAGCTTGGCACGAAAATCAACGTGTGCAAGCATAGGCCACCCGAATTTTTTACCTTTGCCAACCAACACACACAACTATGACACGTCAACTGTTTCTAGATTTTGCGCTTTTCTTGCAGGCCGGTGAAGGCGGCGGCGAACAGCAAGAGGGCGGCTGGATGGAAAGCCTAATCCTGATGGGCGGGGTGATTCTCATCCTCTACTTTTTCATGATTCGTCCGCAAGTGCAGCGCCAGAAGAAGGAGAAGGAGTTCCGCAGCTCGATCGCCAAGGGCGATAAGGTCGTCACGATTGGCGGCATCCACGGCACCATCACGCAGCTGGACGAGGCCACGCTGCTACTCGAGATCGACCAGGGCACGAAAATCCGCATCGACCGCGAGGCCGTGAAGTCTTACGAAACGCCCAAGAAGGAGGGCGAGAAGAAGGATAAGTAATGCTTTGAACCAGAATTTTCAGCCTCAATTCATCAACCCCCGCGCCTGCAGCTCATCGTGCAGGTCTTGCAGGCGCTTGAGGTGAATGGTAGACATGCCGTGCTCCTCTGCCGCCAGGGCATTTTCTTCAAGGTCGTCCACGAAAATGGACTCTTCGGGACGGATGCTCGCGTCTTCGAAAAGGAACTCGTAGATGTCCGACTCCGGTTTGCGCCGCTTGATGAGGTGTGAGAAGTAGGCTTTCGTGAACAGCGCCTCAGTCGGCTGGAAGGGCGGATAACAGCCTTCGTAGTGCAGCTCGTTGTTGTTGCTGAGCAAGTAGATGTTGTAGTTCTGCGCGAGTTTTTCAATCAACGCATGGCGGTCAGCCACCATGCCCACAAGCAGCGCGTTCCAGGTGTCCTTGAGCTCATCATGGCCCGCGCCCTGAAACAGCTCCTTTTCGAGCGCCTCCAGAAACTGCTGCGATGACACCTCGCCGCGCTCGTAAGGGTGCGCCAGTTCGCGAAACTGCTCGCGGCGCTCCTGCATGCTACCCACCTCGTACTTGTCGGCCAACTGCTGCCAGCGCTCACGCCAGTGCGGGTAGTCGATTTCGTAAAGGACGTTGCCGAGGTCGAAGACGATGTTTTTGATGTTGCTCATGGGCGTCGAAAGGGTGATTTTCAGAGGGGGCTAGCGCGGGTCGATATCCACGATAATGCGCATGCTTTTGGTGTCAGCCGCAAGATAATACGCTTCGATGGCCGCTGCAATTTGCTCGCGAACGCGCTTGTAGTGTTGCGACTTTTGCAGTTTAATCAACGTCTGCATCCGGTATTGATTGCGCACACGCGCCACGGGCGGTGCCTCGGGGCCCAGCACGGCGTTGCCGAATTCCGCCTTCAACGCCTTCACAAGCAACTGACATTGAACTGCCAGCACCTGCTGCTCGCGGTGCTTGGTCTCGATACGGATCAGCCGCGAGAAGGGTGGGTAGAACGGCATTTTGCGCCGCTCTACTTCCATGCTGTAAAACGAGACGTAAGGCTGCTGGATCATCGGAAACAGCTCGTGCTCAGGGTCGTAGGTTTGCAGCATGACCGTGCCCGGCTTGCTGGCCCGTCCGGCCCGCCCAGCGAATTGCGTCAGTAGCTGGTAGGCAGACTCAGTAGCCCGGAAGTCCGGGAAGTTCATCAGCCGGTCGGCATCAATGACTGCTACGAGCGTCACGTTGCTGACATCCAGGCCCTTTGTCACCATTTGCGTGCCGACAAGGATGTCGATCTCACCGCTTTCCAAGCGGTTCAACAGGCGCTCGTGTGCGTGTTTACGGCGCATGGTGTCCTGGTCCATCCGTGCGACACCAGCCTCCGGGAAGACCTCCTCGAGTTGCTGCTCCAGGCGCTCGGTGCCGTAGCCGCTTTTGGTGAGCTGGTTCGAACCGCAATTGCGGCAGCGGTTCGTGAGGTCGTCAGTGAACCCGCAGTAGTGGCAGCGCAGGAGGTTTTGGTATTTGTGGAAGGTCAGCGAAATATCACAGTTGATACACTGCGCGATGTGCCCGCAGTTTTCGCATTTCAGGTAATGCGAGAACCCGCGCCGGTTCTGGAAGAGGATGACCTGCTCCTTGCGTTTTAGGCGCTCGCGAATGCCATCGAGCAGCGTGCTCGAAAGCGCACCCTGACTCAGTTTCTGGCGAATTTGCAAGCGCATATCGACCAGTTCCAACTTGACAGGTTGGGTGGCGACGGCCCGTTCTTTCAGCTCAACGAGGTGATACTTGCCGTCGAGCGCGTTCTTGTAGGTCTCGATGCTCGGCGTGGCGGTGCCCAGCACAATCGGCAGCTGGAAGCGCTGCGCGTACCAGAGCGCCAAATCGCGCGCGTTGTAGTAAGGTGCGGGCTCGTGCTGTTTCAGGCTCTGGTCGTGCGCCTCGTCCACGACGATGATGCCCAAGTCTTTGAAGGGCAGCAGTATAGCGCTCCGTACGCCCACGATGACCCGATACGTTCCATCGAGCACCTTGCGCCAGATTTCGATGCGCTCGCCATCGTTGAAGCGGCTGTGGTAGACGCCGACATCGTCGCCAAACGCGCGGCGTAGGCGGTCGATGCTCTGTTTTGTCAGCCCGATTTCTGGCAGCAAATACAGCGCTTGCTTGCCCTCGGCCAGCTTGGCCTTGATGAGGTCGATGTACAGGTGCGTTTTGCCACTGCCCGTCACGCCGTGCAGCAAGATGGGCTGGGGCGACTCATTCGCAATGTGGCCTCGAATCTCATCCAATGCGCGAAGTTGAGCCGGGGTAAACTGGAAGTCTTCGTGTGCATCGCCCGCTGCACCCGAGCCTTGCAGGCGCTCGACATCCACCTCTTCTTCGTAGGCAAACGCTTTGTCTATCAAGCCTTTGATACTGCTCCTGCCGATGCCTTCTTTCACGAGTCTGGCGACGGATAGCTGCTCGCTGCTATGCGCGGCTGTGACGAGCCGTAGTAGCGCTTGCTCCTGTTTACGGGCATTGGATAGCTGGCCTAGCGCTTCGCTGAGGGCCTCTTCTTCCAATAGCGCCGGGTTGAGGTGCAGCACCCGCTCGGTTTTGCGGCCGACTTTCTCGTACACTTCCTCGCTCAGCTCGACGAGCCGTCGGGCTTGCATGCGCTTGAGGAGCGGACGGGCATCGACCACGCCCAGGATTTTCGCCAGGTCTTTCGCGAGCAAACCACCGGCACTGTCCACGGCCTCCAGCACGATGTACTCCTCGTCGCTGAGGTCTTCGCGCAGCAAATCTGCCGGACCGGGCAGCGTGACGGTCAGCTCACTTTGCAGTTTGAAACCGCTGGGCAAGCTCGCCTGCATGGCCTCGCCTTCGCTGCAAAAGTAGTACTCGGCGATCCACGCCCACAGTTTCAGCAGCCGCTCGGGCACCACCGGGCGCTCGTCGAGCAGTTCGTCGATCAGCTTAAGTTTGCCCAGCTCGGTGCCGTCGTCGCTCTCCCAGATCTCGGCCACCACGCCAGTTTGCAGCTTGCGTTTGCCGAATGGCGCAATGACACGCATGCCCGGCACCAGCACGGGTTCGTAGCGCTCGGGCACCAGATAGCTGAAACGCATGCGCGTTGGCACAGGCAAAATGAGGTCAGCGACCTTGCGCTGCCGCGGGGCGAAGAGTTGCGACATGCCACAAAGTTAGGGGCTGGGGGCGAGAAAATTGGGGGGCTGAGGCTGATTCGCCGGATTGTGTAGTCCTGTCAGCACCCCCAAATCAGGAGGATGAATGCGATGCTTAGTTTCTAGAGCCACCACTTTCAGGAGGCGGGCCGAGGTCTTTCAGAAGCTCACTCATTGTGATGCCAAAAGCATTGGCGAGTCGCCAGAGCGTCTTATAAGTTAAATTTTGGCCCTGTTCGTAACGACCGTACTGTGCGCGACTAAAGCCTTTGTCAAAGGCGAATTCGTCTAGCGCTGCATAGCCAGCAGCTTTGCGCAAGCTGCGTATACGGCGCCCAAGCGCAGCGTAATCTGGGGTCTTTGATGTAGGAGGGCCGGGTTGGGGCATATGCAATTATAGATTGTGGGGAGAGTTCAGCAAACTCAACTTGAAGCGTCTACTTAAAAGGGGATTTAAGGTATGGTATTCAATTTCTTGATAGTCAAGTGGTTATGTTTTTAGTGTAGTATGTTCTGTGGCAGGTGCTGTGGAAATGAAGTCAGTATTTTTTAAGTGCAAGAGCCAATAGCTTTACATTCAACTCGAAATCAGTTCCAGATTGTTACTAAGCCGATCTGTATGAGTGGAGATAGCTTGAAAGAGTCGAGTTGTCTTCAACTATAAAAGATTAATATCCCCACTTAAGTGTATGATCAATGGATTCGATCCTGAAAGCAGGATAACTCGGATTTTTACGCAGCCGGGAGCATTTTTAGCAGTATGCCATGTCCTGTGTTCTGTTAACAAGGCCACACGTCATATTGTGCACTTAATTACTGTAAATCTGAGCCATAAAGATCATTGTGCCGCTCCCTGCTGTGTTAGGGATTGTTTCTTGTCAAATGACCAGCAGACTCAGCAGCCCGAACGGTATCAGCCATTTAAGTAATTGGCTTAACCGGCCGAAGTCGCTCGGACGGATCGACCGACGCAGCAACACCACCAACCCCACCACCGGCAGTTGCACCAAGAACACCGACACCACCGCGTATATCACAAGCCATTCGCCCCACAGCACGCGGTGCAACACCCAAGGCAGATTGCACGTGAGCGCAAACAGTGCCATCATCACAGCAATCCAGACTTTGCTTTGTCGAATGCCCACGATGAGTGGCAGCGTGCGCAGGTTGTAGGCCATGTCGCCGCGCATGTCCTCGACGTCTTTTACGATCTCTCGAATCAGTGTGAGTTCGAAGGCGAAGAGCATCAGCCACAGCAGTTTCAGTTGCATCGGGTCGTGCAGCCACGCACCGGCGAACACCACCAAGCTGGTCAGCGTGGCGATGAGCAAGTTGCCGATGATAGCCAGCTTTTTGAAGACGCTGGCGTAAATGTAGAGCAGAAACATCGCCACCGCGTTGATGAGGATGTACTTCGGTGGCAGAGTCGCGAGGGTGTAGCCCAACACAAGCGCATTGACGACCAGATAGGCCGTCACGACCTTTTTGCGCGAAATGATAACACTCACAAGCTGCTTGTGTGGCTTGTTGATGCGGTCGATCTGGAAGTCGTAGACGTCGTTGATCCAGTAGCCCGCCATGGCGATGAGCAGCATCATGGCGAGTTCTTCCCAGAAGAGCGTCAGCTGCACAAAGCGCGTCGACTCGTGGAACGAGAACCACGCCGCATACGCGAACACGCCCGCTGAGATCAGCAAGTTGAGCGGGCGCCCCAGCCGGACGAGTGTGATGAGATCGTTTGTGCGCAGTGCCACGCTTGCAAGTTAGGCCATCTCGCGCATCTTACGGCATCGCTTACTGGCAGAGCGCATCGCCTACGGAGTTTGCAGCCCAGGCGTGCGGTTTGATCGACACATTGCGAAAGCCCAGACCGTTCAGGTAGCCTATACCAGCGCTTGCCAGCTTGTTCGAGGCGTGCAGTTGGTGGGAGTTGAAGTCCAGGTGCGCGTTGATTTTCGCTTCCTCGATGCCGACTTCATCACGCAAAAAGCAGCAGACTTCGCCCACGAGCTCCACCTCGTGCCAGAGCTTCGAGAACAGGTCGACCCGCTGTTTCATGTAGATTTTCTTGCGGCGAAA
>CAZTEZ010000002.1:9740-26813 GCA_964611815.1 uncultured Bacteroidia bacterium
AAAGACGATGGGGTTGGAATAGCTGACGACCGTGGCGCGCTCTTTGGCATCGGCCCCGACAAACACCAGCACATTGGTGTTGGTTTGGAGGTAATCGCGACAATACTGTCTCAGGTTGGCGATTTTGGTGCCGTCAACTTTTGCAAAACCCTTCATGAGCGCCTGAAGTGTTGGTGATTGAATACCAGCGGAAGTAACATCATCTCCTTCAATTTACTAAAGGTTTATTCACAATTCCACCATTAAATGTGGACATTATGTTAAATGCAGACCAACGGTCAGTAGCGCCCGACGAACGTGCAGCTTCTCGTTCTGTGTCGCTACACTAATCACCATTCCAGTGCCTCTGGTGTATCCCAGCGGCCCTGCGTTTTCAGCACCTTTTCGATGATCTCGCGCACCGCCCCATGCCCGCCCGGTCGGCGGGTGATGTAGTCGGCTTTTTCAAGCACGTCGTCGGCAGCGTCGGCGGGGCAGGCGGCGAGCCCAGCCGCGGCCATCACCTCGGTGTCTGGGATGTCGTCGCCGATGTACATGATCTGATTGTCACTCAGCCCATGCGTAGCTTTAATCTGCTCGTAAACCGGCAGTTTGCGGAACGATTTGAAATGCAGCTCCTTCACACCCAGCTGCTCCATGCGCCGTCGAACGCCCTTGGCATTGCCGCCCGAAATGACCGCCACCGTGTACCCGAGCTTCACTGCCAACTGTATCGCGAACGCATCTTTGGAGTTCACCCGGCGGGCCATCTCGCCGGTTTCGAGGGCGAGCACATTGCCGTCGGTCAGTACGCCATCGACGTCGAAAATGAAGGCTTTGATATCGGTGAAGAGTTGCATGCGGCTGAGTTTGGAAGTTTCTCTATCAGATTTGGCAGCTTAACTCTTTTGAAAGCGGATTTGTTCTGCGGCAAGGGAAACGACGATCGACCATCCAAGTTGTTTAGAATCGTTTTCAATAACTCAGTTTGTGCAGTCTATTTTGGTCAAGTTGGGCACAGTTTCTGTATTTTTAAGCAAAGCACACGCGATATGGCAAACACCGAAATCACCGGCTACATCCCCCAAGAGCGCCTGAAGACAGGCGAGAAAGGCGAGCGCCAACTCGATTTTGGCGGCAAGCTCTACTTCCCGAAGATTTTCGCGGGCATGGCCTACACGTTCAAGCACATGTTCAAGAAGAGCGTGACGGTGCAGTACCCTGAAGAAAAAATCGAGGTCGGGCCGGAGTTCCGCGGCCGCCCGGTGCTCGTTAAGGAGCACGACCAGGAGCGCTGCGTCGCGTGTGGTTTATGTGCGCGTGTTTGCCCGCCGTTCGCCATTTCGATGCAGGGTTCACAAACACCCGACCCCAAAGAGCGCTACCCGGAAATCTTCGAGATCGACATGCTGCGCTGCATCTACTGCGGCCTGTGCGAGGAGGTATGCCCGGAAGAGGCCATCGTGATGAGCGATGAGTACGACTTCACGTTCACTCACCGCGAGAATGCGGTGTACGGCAAAGACAAGCTGCTGATAGACAAGGAGCGCTTGGAGCCGCGCCTGGAGTTCCTGCGCAACCGTCGTAACCAGAACTTTGGCGACGTTTGGGACCACCAGATGGGCAACAACCGCCACTCAGTACGCGAAGGCCGTCCGGACGATAATCGTCAGTAGTTTTATCGGCCAGCTGCGTTTCATTCCTAACCATGGCTGATTACTTCGTACACGAAAGCGCCTACGTTGACGATGGCGCGCAAGTCGGCCGTGACAGCAAAGTCTGGCACTTCTGCCACGTGATGCCCGGTGCTGTCATCGGTGAACGCTGTGGGCTGGGGCAGAATGTGTTTGTGGCGAACAAAGTCAAGCTGGGCAACAATGTCCGGGTGCAGAACAACGTCTCTATTTTCGAAGGCGTGGTCTGCGAAGACGACGTGTTTTTGGGTCCGTCGATGGTGTTCACGAACGTCTATAACCCGCGGGCAGCGGTTCAGCGCAAGGAAGAGTACCGCCAGACGCTCGTAAAGCGCGGCGCGACGATCGGGGCGAATGCGACTGTCATCTGCGGTGTGACGCTCGGTGAATACAGCTTCGTTGCGGCGGGTGCGGTGGTGCGCACCGATGTGGCCGCGTATGCGCTGATGGCCGGCGTCCCTGCCAAACGCATCGGCTGGATGAGCGCCCACGGCGAGCGCCTGCACTTCGACGACAACGGCCACGCTACCTGCCGAGCGACGGGCGATGCGTATCGTTTGGAAGGTGAGTCAGTAGTCGCGGTTTGAGTTGATTCCCAGTTCCGAAAACGGCCGATGGCAACATAAGAAGGTACATCCTGAGGCGCAGCCGAAGGACCTACAACAGCTATTTCAGGAGTGATTTAGGACGTATTAATACGAGCAGGTCCTTCGGCTGCGCCTCAGGATGTAACACGCACATGAAAGCATCCACAACCAGTTAAGAACCAGAATTTTCAGAATTGACAGAATTTTCGAAATTCTTACGAATTCAGATTTTGGCTAATTCTGTCAATTCTGAAAATTCTGGTTCTAGATGGTTAAGGAAAACTAAGCCAACGGCAACTTGATCGTGAAGGTCGTGCCGCTGCCGACCTCAGAAGAGACGCCAATCTTGCCTTCGTGCATCTCGATGATCTCCTTCGCGATGCTCATGCCCAGACCGGTGCCTTTTTCGCCCTTAGTGCCTTTGCGCTGGACGTTGGTGAACTTCTCGAAGAGGCTGTCCAAGTCGTCGGCCTTGATGCCTACGCCCGTGTCGGCGACTTCGATCACCGCTCTATCGCCCTGCTGGTCGTACTTCAGGATGACATCGCCACCCTGGGGCGTGAACTTCACAGCGTTGGACATCAGGTTGTTAATCGCCTGCGTCATCTTCGACTTGTCGAGCTTCACCTCGAAATTGTCACCGCCATCTACATGTAGGTTGATGCCTTTTTTCTCGGCCATCGGTGTGTTGAGCTGCACGAGCTTGCCCAAAAAGTCGCCGATTTGCACGGTCTCTTTGTTCAAAATGACCGAACCAGACTCCAGTTTGGCGAGGTCCAAAATGTCGTTCACCAGGTTCATCAACGTGGAGGCCGAGTTGCTGATGATGCCGCCGAACTTCTTCACGGTCTCGGGCTGGTCGGCGATGTCCGGGTCCTGCAAGTCCTTCGAGAGGTTGGCGATACCCGAAAGTGGCGAGCGGATGTCGTGCGAAACGATCTGAATGATGCGGTCTTTGTGCGAGTTGGCGGCCATCAGATCTTCGAGCGTCTCTTGGAGTTTTTCGGTGCGCTGCGCCACGATTTCCTGCAAGTTGCTGTACAGGTAAGCGTTTTCCAGCGCGATGGCACTCTTGCTGGCGAGCGTCGTGCTGATGCGAATGCGCTCGGGGGTCAGGTTGGGCGGCTCTTCCTGGAATTCGAGAAAGAGCACCGCGACCAGCTTGCCGACGTTCATCACCGGGATGCACGCGAAAGACTTGATGCCTTTGGCTTTCAGGTAGTCATTCGACGACCACTGGGCGTCGCTATCAACGCGGTCGACGATGATGGTCTCTTTCGACTGCGCGACTTTCTGAATAATCGACGCCGGATAGTCGGCGCTGCTGTTGTTCAGCGGCTCTTGCAGACTGGTGTCGATGCTCCCGTTTTTGGTGGCGATGCCCTCCAGGCTGAGCAAGTCTTCACGGCAGCCGATAGCGATCAATCGATCGGCCTCGGCGTATTCGAGCTGAATTTCCAGCAGCTTGTGCAGCAAATCGTTGAGCTCCAGTTTGCTGGAGATAATCTCCGTCGCCTCGTTGATGGTCGACAGGATATGGTCTTGCTCAACCACGCGTCCCTCTGTAAGGAACAAACGCGCAGCCTCTTCGACCGTCAGGCGCAAATCCTCCGCCTCCCAGGGCTTCGACATATACCGGAACAGGTTTGCGTTGTTAATCGCGTTGCCGAGCTCCGATACATCCGCCTGGCCAGTGAGCATGATCTTTTTGGCCTTGGGCAGCATCTCGTGCGCTTTGATCAGGAACTGGTCGCCGTTCATGGAGCTGGCATTGTCCAACGCCTGATCGGAGATGATGACCGCGACATCGCGTTTGCGGCTTTGCAAATCTTCGATGATTTCGAGCGCCTCGTCGGCGGTTTCGGCGATTTCGATACGGAAATACTCGCCGAGGTGGCCGCGCAACTGCTCTGCTAGTGTGTCGACGATCTCGCGGTGGTCGTCGAGGCACAGTATACTCGGGCGCTGTTTCGGTTCAATGAGGTTGCCGAAAACTTGTTCTGCACTGCGTTTGGGTTGTGTTGCGGAAGCTGTAGCCAAAGCGATCGTGATTTAAGCGTTGATGAGTAGAATGGGTGGGAAGGTTATGCAATGAACATCTGTGTCTGAGCGCTCTTAATGACCGGGGTTTCTGTCGGTTTCATCCGCAGTGAAAGGCACTTGCGGGGCCACCCCGGCTTTCGGCAGTTCGATGATAAAACTAACATCATTCGGCGCACTGTCCACATAAATCGTCCCCTCGTGTTTTTCGACGATTTGTTTGCAGATATCGAGGCCCAGACCCGTGCCGATACCCTTTGGTTTGGTCGTGAACAGCGGCTGGAAAATCTTGGCGAGATGCTCTTCTGGAATTTCGGGGCCATCGTTGTTGATGACCACGCGCACCATATCGCCCGCGTCTTTCACACGGAGCGTCAGGGTGCCATTGCCCTTCATGGCCTGCACGGCGTTCGTGATGATGTTCGTCCACACCTGTTGAATTTCGTGGTCGAAGAGTGGAATCTCTGGGATAGTGTCGTAGTCTTTCACGACATCCACCCCACCGCGCAGACTGCTCTGGTAGATGTTGAGCACGTTTTCGATGGTCTCAATCACGTCCGAGAGCGTCTCGGGCGCGTCCTTCGCACCCTTGTAGGCAAAGTTTTTGAGGCTCGAGACGGTCTTCTGCATCTTGCCCGAACTCGAGTTGATATTACGAATGTGGTTGCCCACACCGCTCATCTTGTCGATCACCTGCATGATTTCCTCGGCGTGCTTCGAGTTGAACAGCGGGTAGTAATTCGTCAGGTTTTTGTAGAGACCAGCCTTCACAAGCAACTCGGCCTTCCACTCGGGGTTCGGGATGTTGGCCGCCAGTAGCTCCTCTTCCAGATCCATCCGGAATTTGCGCTCTTCGCGGGTCGTGAGGTAGTTACGCTCTTTCATCGAGCGCTCGAGCAGTTGCAGCAGCATGGCCGCCTCGGTGGCGCTGAGTTTGTTAAACAGCCCTGGCAACATCTGCAGCGCTTCGGGTAGAGTTTCGCTCGTACTTTCCGCCGCGTTTTTGATCGCGCCCAGCGGGGTGTTCAGTTCGTGTGCCACGTTTGCGGCGATGCGGCCGAGCGCGGCCATCTTCTCGCTGTCGACGAGCTTTTCTTTCTGGTCGTTGATGATCCGCACCTGCTCCTGGGCCATGTTGCGCTGCTGTTCCAGGAGCTCGTTTTTGGAGGTGAGTTCGCGCGTTTTTTCATCCACGGCCTCTTGCAATTCAATCTGCTTCATGCGCAAGCGGCGTTCGCGCATCCGCAGGATGTAGAGGTAGGCCAGCACGCCAATCATACCCACGATCAGGAAGAACCACCATTTTTGCCAGAACGGAAGATCGACCCGAATGCGTAACACGCCGGGCAGGCTGGGGTTGCCGAAGGCATTGATGGCCCGCACCTCGATAACTTTGTTGCCGGGGGTGAGGGTCGTGATCGGCAGACTGGTGCCAGTGTAGGTCTTCCATTCCACGCCCGGGTTGTCGGGCAGCTCGCCATCTAGGTCGGCGATGTCGTACATCCGCCACTCCAGGGTGCGCACGCCGGGCTCAAAACTGGCCGCAGAAAGCTGGATGTCCAGCGAGTAATTCGTGCCATAGGGCAAACGAATCGTGCCGGCATCGTAGACGCCATCGACCGGGTCGACATCAAAAAAGCGGTCGAAAAACTGCTCACCTTCCACCCGCACGGAAGTCAGTATCGTTCGGAAATTCTGCACCTCGTAGGGCAGGGTGGTCACCAGGCTATTGGGGCTGTAGTTGTACACGTGGCGATTGGCCGAGAGCCACAAATCGAGCTTATCGGCGGTGGCATTGACGCCCGTGCCCTGCAATAGGCGCAGGAAATTCGACGAGCCGAGCGTGTCAATCGATTCCGGCATCAGCTTTACGTAATACGCGATTTCGTCTGTCAGTATCCACAGGTTTTCGCCTCTGCCCACGATGTCATTCAAGCGCTGATTGTTTTGGCCCGCTCGCCCGGAGTAAAAGGGCTCAAAGCGTGGGTCGGGTTGAGGGTTGAGCTCCGCTTTGGTTTTGGCCGACTCGTCGATGCGGTACACGCGGCCGTCAGCTTTCACAATTAGCTCACTTCGCCCGCTGTTGTTGTAGACCCGTCGCACCATACAGCGTTTGCCATTTAAATAGCGCAGTGGTTCGCCGGCTTTAGCGTAGCCCTGGCCGGTGCCGAAGTCATACACGTAAAGCCCGGCGCTGGTGCCCACCCACAAGCGGCTGCGGATGTCTTCCTGCATCGTCACCACGTCGTGCGGCACTTCAATGTCATCGTTCACAGTCAGCCACTTGCCATCGTCGTACTGCAGGATAAAAAGCTTCTTGCGATCGGCCGCAAACAGCACGCTGCGGCTGTTTTTGAGCGAGACGGAAAGCTTTGTGAGCGGCTCGCGAAAGTTCTCGCGCTCGGCGCGTTTCGCCACGATGCTGTACAGGCCGTCGTTGGTCGCCACGAGCAGTTGCTTGCGCCAGAGCTCGAGGTCTTCGCAACGCACCGGCGGCATGCCGATGGGGGTGTAGCTGTTGAAATCCTCTCGCTTATACACCTTTTTGACATCAACGTTCCGCACGTCGACCTCTTCCCGATCCATTTTCTTGTCCTTCTTACGGCTGAGCGAACCCCGCTGCGTCAGTTCCTCCAGCTCGGCCTCCAAGTCTGCATCCAGGTCTTTCTCCAACGACTTTTCAATATTGTCGATGATATTCTGGTCGGCATCCGGTATCAGAATGGGTTTCACGGTGCGGTTGCTTGGCAAATACACGCCATCTGAGGTGGCGATGTAAGTCTCGCCGTTGTAGCGTTCGAGATCGTAGACCGTGCCCGAGCGCTCGTTATAGTCATAGAGCGGCAGGCCAACATACGCATGCGAAAAGTTGCGCGGGTGGGTGAGCCACAAGCGTTTGTTGGGGTCGAGCATGATGCCTCGCACCTCGTTTTCCTCCAAACCGGAGAAAGTGTTCAGTTCACCGTTGAGCCGACCGCGTTCGGGGTCTATCAAAAAGCAGCCCCTGCGTCGGGTGGCCAGCATCACCTGCGAGTTGGTGATGGTCGTGGCATCGAACACCTCTGCCGGGATGTCTTCGATGCCCATGTCGTTCACAGTGTTGCGGCCAAAGAAATTGTAGAGCCGTGTTTTGCCACCCTCGTAAATGCCGACAATGGCGCTGAAGCGCCCGATGCGATGCGCAAACGTGATGTTCCGTCCCCAAAATGCCGTGTTCGGACTGTTTGCATTCACGTATCGGCGCTCGCCCCTGCCGGTGTACTCCAGCACCCCTTTGTGTGGCGTGAACAGATACACCTTTTGCCCAAGTTTGACCGCCCCGTTAAAGGGCTTGCCGGGTAGGGCAATCGAGAAACGTTTTTCCGGCAGGCCTTTCACTTCAATCGGCGAGAGGTTCTGACCCGACACCCCGAACAAGTAGAGCGCTTTGTCGGAATAAAAGCAGACCTCGGTGGTGGCCTTCGAGCTTTCGAGACGGTCGTCTTTGGCGGTCTCGCCCGGTTTTAAGTTTTCTTTTTGCCCAGCACTCGACTTAATTAGGAAAATCTCTCGGATGGTGCCCGACTCGCGCTCCTTCTTGTTGAGTTTGCTGCTGAGCGAGATGTACTTCAGGCTGTCGATCAGGTTGTTGGGGATCAGCAGGTAGCCCATGTCGCCGTCTCGCCCGACGTAAATACGATCGCTGGCGGCGTCGTAGCGCAGGGCGGTGATGCCACTGATTTGTTCGATATACCATTCACGCTCGCCATCGTAGACCATCAGGCCGTTGGGCAGGGCGATGAAGATGCGGTTGTACCGATCGTGTGTGATGCTGCCACCGCCTTCGCCCTCCTGCATCTGCGGGGCGTAATCGTGGGTCCGAACAATGGGCAGATATTGCTGGGCCTGCACAAGGCTGCCACTGAGCAGCAGCGCTAGGAGTTTGAGCCGGACGAGCATGGAAAGGTTGAAGGGCATATGACAAATAGATGCCCTAAAATTACGAAATGCTGTTGATAACTCTGGTGCCCAAGCAAGCTTAGTGCTAAAGGGCTTTAGGGTGCTGTTTTTCAGGAACTAGGCTGATGTGCTGGTTGCGTCGTCGCTTATACTTGGTTGTTTCGCCCCGCGTCTTGCCCAGGAATCTCCACAGAATGCCGGGTTTATACACAGGCACTCGCCCGGGCGCTTTGGGCGCGTGAAAGACTAACTCGGCCCCGGCTGCGCATTGGCCCGAGCAGTTTCTAGCTTTGGTATTGTCAAACGTTATCTATGAAGGCCATGCAAAAAACCCTGTTTCGCCCCACGTTCCGCTCAACGTATCTATTGCTTGTTGTCGCGCTGTTATTCACCGGCCTGAGCGGCTGTAGCGAGGGCAGCATCGACCGCGCCTTGGGCAGTGAGGAGACCGTCGACAACTCGATCAAGACCGACGATGTCGCCGGAGAATCCATCGAAAACAACGTCAGCATGAAGCCCCGCTGGCAACCCGTCGTGCAGCTGAAGGGCTCCAGCGACAAGCGCACCAAGCGCTTCGGTGTCAACAGCCCCGAGTGGCGCATCAGTTGGCAGACCGAGCCGGGCGCGCAGAACGACGAATTCTTCATCTTCCTCTACGAAAAAGAGGGCGACGACCCGCTCATCATTGCCACCAGCCCCGAAAACGACATGGCCGAAATGGAAGGCCAGGGCGAGTTCTTCCTGGAGGTGCGCGCCAGCCAGCCGTATAAGGTGGATATTAAGGAGTATCGTTAATGATTGAACCAGGATTTACAGGATTCTGGAAGATTTTCAGGATTGATATCTAATTCTGGCCATTCTGTGAATTCTGAAAATTCTGGTTCTTAACCCAAGCCGACTCACGCGAGTCGGCTTTTTTGTTGACTAGTGTTTAGAAGGATGCAGAATGGTTAGGATATGATGGCTATTTCAAGTTAGGCTCAGATCCCTCACTCCGTTCGGGAAGTCACAGCAGCACTTTACTTGAAATGAAAAGAAGTGTCATCCCGACGAATGTGGGACCTACACCAACTCTTTCGGCGTTCAAAGTGCAAGCAGATCCCTCCTTCGTCGGGATGACGTAGTAAAGGTGTTTGAAGCACCCTTGGCAAACGAATCCTGAAAATCCTGTCCAAATCCAGCAAATCCTGGTTCTAAACCAATCCCGCGAATCCTGGTTCTGAAGCCGTTACGAATTCGTACGCGGATGACTCGCCAGATACTCCTGTGTAAGGTAGGCACGGTCCATGTGCAGGTAGACCTCCGTAGTGGTGATGGACGCGTGGCCCAGCATCTCCTGCACGGCTATGAGATCGGCACCGCCCTCAATCAGGTGGGTGGCGAAACTGTGGCGCAGCACGTGCGGGCTCACTTTCTGCTGGATGCCCGCCGCCTCAGCAGCGTCGCGCACGATGTAGAAGATCATGTTGCGCGTCAGGTGCTTGCCACGGCGGTTGAGGAACACGAAGCCCTGGTGGCTGTCGACGACTGGCAGCTGTGGGCGCGCGTTTTCCAGGTAGTTCGAGAGTGCCGAAAGCGCCGACTCGCCCACCGGTACGATGCGCTCCTTATCGCCTTTGCCGATAACGCGAATTACCTCGTCGGCGGCGTAGATGTTGCGCAGCTCGAGCGTCGCGAGCTCCGTCGCACGCAGGCCTGAGGAGTAGAGCAGCTCCAGAATCGCGCGATTGCGCATGCCCAGCGGGGTGTCTAGATCGAAGGTGTCGAGCATCGCATCGATTTCGTCGATGCGCAGCACTTTCGGCAGCGATTTCGGCAGCTTTGGGCCTTCGATGAGCGACATCGGGTTTTTGGGTAGCAGGCCTTCGG
Organism: uncultured Bacteroidia bacterium; assembly: GCA_964611815.1. Taxonomy (GTDB): domain Bacteria; phylum Bacteroidota; class Bacteroidia; order J057; family CAZTEZ01; genus CAZTEZ01. The sequence continues at coordinate 19,849 of CAZTEZ010000002.1, forward strand.
TGTGCAGGAACTCGAAGTACAGCCGCAGGCCCGAAATGCGCCGGGCGAGCGTGTAAGGGCTGAGTTTGCGCGCCTCCTGACTGGCTGCCAGATACGAGCGAATGAACTCGCTGTCGAACTCTACGAATGCCAAATGCTCGAGCTCGCGCTCAGCGAACTGCAAAAAGTCGCGCACATCGGCGAGGTAGTTCTTGAGCGTGTTTTCGCTCAGCCCGCGTTCTACTTTCAGAAAAACCGTGTAGCCATCGAGATAATGCTGCATGATCTTAAACTATCACATCCGTCGAAAGCACTCCAACATATTCAGATTGCTTTTTCCAAAGCCCGCTTTTGTTTTACGGGTGCAGTGTTAGAAATTGCCAGTCTAACCACAAAACATGAGCAAGTCTCAATCTTCAACTACCCTCACGAGCGAGACCGGTGCCACCGGCGTGAACCCTTACGCCGACCGCTCCGACGACAAAGCCGCACAGGTCGAGCAGATGTTCGACAACATTGCACCAGGCTACGACCGCATGAACCGCGTCGTGAGCATGGGCCTTGACCAAAGTTGGCGCAAAGCTGCCGTGAAGCAGCTCGCCTCGCTCAAGCCCCAGCGGGTGCTCGATTTAGCGGCCGGCACGGGCGATTTCGCGGGTATGGTCGCCAAATTGCTCGCACCAGAGGAAGTGGTGCTGGCAGATTTTTCAGCCGAAATGCTGGCGCTGTCAAAACCCAAGCTTGAGCCGAAGTACCCAAACGTGAACTTCAGTTACAACAAAGCCGATGCGCTGAATCTGCCCTACGACGATGGCCACTTCGACGCGCTGACGGTCGGCTTTGGCATCCGCAATTTCGCCGACCCGCTCAAGGGCCTGCAGGAGATGCACCGCGTGGTAAGCCCTGGCGGTCGGGTCGTGATTCTGGAGCCCGGCAAACCGCGTGGGCCGATCATGCAGTTGGGCTACTGGCTGCATTTCAAGGTGTTAACGCCCGTCGTGGGGGCGCTGTTCTCGAAGGATAAATCGGCGTACAGCTACCTGCCGGCCTCTGCTGCGGCCTTCCCGGTGGGCGATGATTTCGTGCGCCTGGCCGAAAGGGCCGGGTTTGATGCCAAACACCTGCCGCTGACGGGTGGCGCTTGTGCGCTGTACGTGCTCGACAAGCCCGCCGCGGGCGAACCGTCATAAATGGGCGCTGAATCGGGCGCTCTGCGTACAATTTCCGATATTTGCTGGCGTTTCGTCTAAAACAAAGTCATTCACACCGTCTTGAACATCCGACACACTCTTCTGCAACGCCTCGGACTGATGCTCCTGGTAGGCTGTTTTGCTAGCCTGGTTGGCACGAAGGCCGTTGCCCAAAACTTAGCGCATGCGTACGATATCCGCCGCTTCAACCTCGGCTTTTTGATCGGCGGCAATATGTCGTTCGTCAAGTTGCAATACGGCGCACTCAGCCCCCACAGCTCACGCCCGGGCGATATTCGCAACATCGAGATCCTGCCCACGCCGGGCATCAACATCGGCATGATCACCAACCTCAACCTCGGTTGGAACGCCGACCTGCGCTTTATTCCGCAGGTCTCGCTTCAAGAGCGCCGCTTTCGCTACACCTTCAATGCATCTGATGGTACGGACAGCGTCGCCAATAAGTCTGTCGAAGCGTCGCTGGTGCATTTACCGCTGCTGTTCAAATTCAAATCAGACTTATATAAAAACCATCGGATGTACGTACTGTTCGGCGGCAGCGTCGAGTTTAATCTAGTCTCGGATGAGCGCGCACTGAACAATCCCGATCTGATTCGAATTCAGCGCCTTAACACGCAACTGGAGTTTGGCATCGGCTTCGATATATATAGCTCAAAAGTCAAGTTGAGCCCTGAGCTACGTTACTCGCTCGGCCTGCTCGATATGTACTCGCCCGAAAACTTCGCGCTGGCTAATACTATCGGTGGTATTCAGATGCATACGCTCACATTGTGCTTTAATTTTGAGTAAGTACTGGCCAAAAATATATATCAAAAAAGCACCGTATCGAGGTGCTTTTTTGATAAGTGAGATGGATTGAAAGTCTCATGCTACATCTTTCTTCTAAAAGAGTAGGCAAGCACGATACGGGGGAATTCGGCCGGCATAAAAAGCTGCTCACTGTAAGGCTCCCAGCCTTCATCGCGATACTTTTTGAGTAGGCCGGAAACCGTGTGGCCTTTGCCATCCAGTTGTTCAACGCCATCCGTTGACACGATGGCGATGGTTTTGATATTGTTTTTGATAACCGGGTCAATCGTGGCAACGTAACCACCGCCAAAGACTTTGCCAGCAGTAGTTTTGAATTCAATCATGAGCGTTTCGTTCTCCCACTTTTCGCCCTGGGCGTAGGTGGTGTTGAGGCTTAAGCCGCAGACAATCAGCAGCGTGAACAGAGTTGTGAATGCGATTTTTTTCATAGTTGTGTTGGGTTTGCAACAATATACCACCTGCCATAGTCTCGTGAAAGCACCTGCCTCAAATTCCTGTTCTGTCGAACTTAATTTTTACGATGAGTTTACCCAAGGTATCTTTGTCAAAGCCATTAACGCTACGACTATGCCCATCGCCCTCATCACCGGTGCCACCTCTGGTATCGGCCGCGCCACCGCCGAACGCTTCGCCCAGGCGGGTTACCGCCTGATACTCACCGGTCGCCGTGCCGAACGCCTCGCTAAATTGGAAGCTGAACTTGCGACAGACGTGCTCACGCTCGCTTTCGATGTGCGTGAGCGCGAGACGGTGAAGCGCGTGCTATTGGAACTGCCGAACGACTGGCAGACCATCGACCTGCTCGTGAACAACGCCGGACTGGCGCGTGGTAAGGAGGCCGTGCCGGACAATACCGACAGCGATTGGGAGGACATGATCGATACGAACATCAAGGGCATGGCCTACGTTGCGCGCGAGGTGGCACGCGGTATGCGCGAGCGGGGTGGGGGGCAAATCATTAACATGGGCTCGACGGCCGGCAAGCAGGCCTACGCGGGTGGGGCGATGTACTGCGCGACCAAGCACGCCGTTGATGCGTTCACCAAAGGCCTGCGGTTGGACATGCTGGGTACGGGCGTGAAAGTCAGCGCCATCCACCCCGGGCTGGTCGAAACGGAGTTCTCGAATGTGCGCTTCCATGGCGACGACGCGCGCGCCGACGATACTTACACCGGCATGACACCGCTCACCGGCGCCGATGTCGCCGAGGCGATCTACTTCATGGCCACGCGCCCGGCGCATGTGAATGTCGCCGATTTGGTGCTCATGCCGCTCGCCCAGGGCGATGCGAGCACGGTGGTGCGGGCGTGACTGTATTTGGCCTGGCTGAGTAAGCAAAAATCCGTAGTTTTGCAGGCCGCCGCCGGCTTGTTCCGCGCGCCCAACACCAGCTGCTCTTGCCTGCATGAAACTCACCGACCTACAGATCCACGGCTTTAAGTCCTTCGCCGACAAAGTGTCGCTCCAGTTCGACGACGGCGTGACGGGCATCGTGGGCCCTAATGGCTGCGGCAAATCGAACGTCATCGACGCGTTTCGTTGGGTATTGGGCGAGCAGAAGACCAAGAACCTGCGCTCGGACAAGATGGAGATGGTGATCTTCAACGGCACCAAAGCGCGCAAGAAGTCGAACTACGCCGAGGTCTCGATCAGCTTCGACAACACGAAGAACATCCTGCCGACCGAGTACTCGAGCGTGAAAATCACGCGCAAGCTCTACCGCGACGGCGACAGCGAGTACCGCATCAACGATGTCAACTGCCGTCTGAAGGACATTACGAACCTGTTCCTAGACACCGGCATCGGCCCCGACAGCTACGCGATTATCGAGCTGGGGATGGTCGATGACATCCTGAAAGACAAGAACAATGCCCGCCGCACACTGCTGGAAGAGGCCGCCGGTATCTCGAAGTACAAGCAGCGCAAAAAAGAGACTTTCAACCGCCTAAACGCTACGGAAGATGCGCTCGACCGCGTAGAAGACTTGCTGTTCGAGATCGAAAAGCAGCTGAAAACCCTCGAGCGCCAGGCGAAAAAGGCGAAGAAGTACCGCGAGCTGAAGGCCGACTACAAGCGCCTGAGTTTGCAGTTCACGCTGCTGGAAAACAGCCGCTTGATCGAGGAGAAGGAAAAGCTGCAGAAGCGACTGAAGAAGATCACAGACGAGCGCAACCGGCTGCAGACCAATATCCTGACGCGTGAAGCGGAGATTCAAGAGTACCGCCTTAGTCTTGCCAAAGACGAGGAGGAGCTGGCCAAACGGCAAAAGGCGCTGAACGCGTTTACTGAGGAGATTCGCCAGAAGGAGATGGCGAAAACCTCGCGCACTGAGAAGCTCAAGTACCTGGAACAGCGCCAGACCGACCTGCAGAACCAGCTGAATTCCAACACCGAAGAGGCCAAGCATCTCGAAAAATACCTGTCGAATCTGGAGCAGCAGGTCGCCGATGAGCAGAAGCTCTACGACGAGGAAGCCGCCGAACAAAAGGCCTTGGAAGCCGAACTCGAAGAGCTGCGCGAAGCCGTAGAAGCTGCGACGAAAGACCTGGAAGCCCGCCAGCAGGAGCAGCGCGAGGCCGAGCAGTCGCTCCAAAAACTCGAGAAGGAGCGGGGCTACAAAGAGATTCAGATTCAGGGCATCATCCGAGAACTGGAGCGCAGTAGCGAAGACGCGGGCACCCGTGAAGAGGAGCTGTCGGACTACGCCAAGAAGCTCGACGAGCTGGCCAAGCGGCGGGAGGCTACGGCCACCAAACTCGCTGAGCTGGAGGCGGAAAGTGAGCGCATGGCCAAAGAAAAGGCGGAACTGGAAGAGGCCAGAGAACTCGCCAAAGACGAACTGACGAAGCTGCACCGCAAGCTCGACGCGCAACAAAACGAGTACCAGCTCACCAAAAGCCTGGTCGAGAGCCTGGAGGGCTTCCCGGAAAGCGTCAAGTTTTTGGCGAAGGACAAAAAGTGGGCAAAATCGCCGGTGCTGCTCAGCGACATCTTCGACCCCGAGGCTGACCTGAAAGTCGCACTCGAGACCTTCCTGGAGCCCTACATGAGCTATTACGTCGTGCGCACCCGCCAGGAGGCACTCACCGGCGTGCAGCTCCTGCGAAACAGCAGTAAAGGGCGCGCGCGCTTCTTTCTACTCGAAGGCCTGCCGCCCGCCAACATTCACGCGCTGCCCGAACGCTTGAAGGCAATCACCCGCCCGATGATTGGCGCCGTGAGTTACGATGAGCGCTACGACCGCCTCGCGCAGCAGCTGCTCGGCAACGTGCACATCCTCACCCAAGAGCTGCCGGATGACCTCGACGTACCGGAAGGGGTTATCTTGCTGAATGCCAGCGGCTCATCGGCGATTAGTAGTGGGGAAGTACATGGCGGATCGGTCGGGCTGTTCCAGGGCAAACGCATCGGCCGGGCGAAAAACCTCGAGAAGCTGGGCAAGGAAATCGGCAAGCTGAAGGACAGCATCAGCACGCAGGAAGACGCGCTGCGCAGCATCAACGCGAAACTCGAAGGTTACAAGCACGACGATACGCCCTCGCGCATCAAGGCCCAACAGCAGGAGCTCAATACGCTCGACCAGGAAAAATCGGTACTCCAAACCCGTCGCCAGGCCCACGAGGAGTTTCTCGCGCGCCACGGCAAGCGCAAGAGCGATCTGCAGGCCGAGATCGAAAAGCTGCAGCAGGAAATCAAGGACATCGACCCGCAGGTGCGCGAGCTCAACAGCCAGCTGCAAACACTGCACGTGACTGTCGGCAAAGCCAAGGAAAGCGCCGCCGAAAAGAACCGTTTGCTGAGCGATCTCAACTCGACCTTCACCGAGGCGAGCATGCAGTTCATGGAGGTGAAAAACCGCTTGGGCAACTACCGCAAAGACTACGAAAACACCCAGCAGCGCCTCGAACGCAACGCCGAACAACGCAAGCAGCTGCAGGCGAGCTACGAGCAGGCCGTGAAGGAAACCGACGAGGTGCTTTCGGCAGGCGATATTTCTGAGGATGAAATCGTCGCGCTTTACAAGCAGAAGCAGGACATGTCGAAGGGCGTGGATGCCGACGCCGATGGCGTGAACACCCGCCGCGAGACCATCCGCCGTTACGAGCAGGGCATTCGTGAGGAGCGCAAGCAGATCGAAGAGCTGAACAACCAGTACAACGATGCGCGCGAGGCGCAGGGCGAACTGGACATCAAGCTCAGCGGTCTGGACACGCGCCTGGAATATGAGTTTAATCTCAAGCTGCAGGACGTTGACCAAGCCGCGGTTTTCGAGGGTGTAGACCAGCAGAACCTGGATGCCGACCAGCTCGATGAGCAAATCAAGCGTATTCGCCAGAAGCTGAACAGCTATGGCGAGGTCAACATGACCGCCATCGAGCAGTTCGAAGAGGTGAAGCTGCGCTACGACGACATCATCGAGCAGCGCGACGATCTGCTGAAAGCCAAGCAGAACCTGCTCGAAACTATCGAGGAGATCGACCAGGAGGCCAACGCACGCTTCCTTGAAACCTTCAACGAAGTGCAGGCCAACTTTTCGAAGGTCTTCCGCACGCTGTTCTCGCAAGACGACCATGCCGAGCTGCGGCTGAAAGACCTCGACAACCCGCTGGAATCGGCCATTGATATCCTAGCCATGCCCAAAGGCAAGCGCCCGCTGAGTATCAGCCAGCTATCGGGTGGGGAAAAGACGCTGACGGCCATTTCGCTGTTGTTCAGCATCTACCTGATCAAGCCCGCGCCCTTCTGCATCTTCGACGAGGTAGACGCCCCGCTCGACGACGCGAACATCGACAAGTTCAACAACATCATCCGCGACTTCTCGAAAGATTCGCAGTTCATCATCGTGACGCACAACAAGCGCACGATGGTACACACCAACCGGATGTACGGCGTCACGATGGAGCAGACGGGCATTTCGCGCTTGCTGCCCGTCGACCTGCAAGCCTTGAAGATTGAGGCGGAGTA
>CAZTEZ010000003.1:0-2874 GCA_964611815.1 uncultured Bacteroidia bacterium
GACCGCGAAGTCTGAGATGACTGTCTGGTCAGCGCTGCGGCTGGTGGTCGTGCCGTCGAGCGTGATGTCCTGATCTTCCGCGCTGGGGTTATCGGCGTCAAGCGTGATGTAGCGGTCGGCCGTCACGATGCCCAGCACCTCGGCATGCAGGCGGTAGGTGCCGTAGGGGACGTTCAGCGAAAAATTGCCCTGCGCATCGCTGCGGGTGAAGGCCACAACTTCGTTGGTGGCGGCATCGAAGAGTACGACTTCGACGTTCTCGACCGAGATGTCCATGTCGCTGACTTTGTTGGCACCGCTCTGCAGCGTACCGCCTACGAAACCGGGACCGCCGGGATTCGAGCCGGCGATCAATGTGATGTTGTTCATTGACCACGGGTTGGGGCCAGAGGCATTGATCGGCGAGGCATAGAGCCACTGTGTGCTGTTGCCGAAGTAGGTCGGCAGGTAGTTGCTGTAATCAGCTGAGCTGGGCAGCAGGGCGGCTTTTACATAGTAGATGCCGGGGTTTACCTGGAAGTCGTAGAAGCCGCTGTCGGGCATGGTCAGGTCAGTCGAGTCGATGGCGGTCAGTGTGTTGGCAGCAGAGTCGTACTGAATGAGGTACACACGGCAGTCGGTCACCGGCATTGTGAACGACGAATTGGCCGTCGAGATATGACCAGACAGGTTGTAGATCACCGGCGTTGTTACCGGGCCGCTGACCGATACCGTATCGCAGAACGTATCGCTGCAATTAGGACCGCTTACTGTTACGCAAACACCGTACTGACCGGGGTTGGCATACGTATGAGTAATGCTGCTGCCGTTAAACGTACCGGTAGTGCCGTCGCCGAAATCAATGCTAGTGATGCCACCAGTGGTAATCTGGCCGAAGTTGGAGCCATCGAAGAACTCAACCGTGTTATTGCCCTGATCCACGGCCTGGAAGGCTGCGAAGCAGTTCGTGTTGCCGCCGCTATTGCCGAAGAAGGTCAGGGTGACGAAGTTGGAGTCGATGCAAGTGCTGTCATCGATCAGCTGCAGAATGGTGTACGTACCGGCTTGGGCGTACGTATGGCTCACGTTTGAGCTGTTATAGACCGTGCCGTCGCCCATGTGGAAGGTAACGTTGTGGTTGCCGCTGGGTGACTGCGAGTTGTCTTGCAAGTCAATATCCAGGCCATTTTTGCTGAGAATGACGAAACCGGCATCGCAAGGCGTATTCGGTTGCTGCTGGTTGTAAATGGAATCGCACTGGGTGTCTTGGCAAAAGCCGGCAGGCGTGTTATCGGTCACCGTCAGGCAGACTGAACTGATGCTGGCGTTCATGGTGTACGTCAAGCTAGAGCTGGTGCCTGCACTCTGTCCGTCGACGAACCACTCATACGTGTAGCTGGGGCTGACGGTGTTCGCCTCCAGCTCCCACACAGAAGGATTGCCAGGCAGGCCGGGTGCAATTGTTTTGGTAAAGCTTGCATCGCAGTTGCCGCCCTGGTCACTACCGGGTGCGCATACCTGGAAATCGACCTCCGCCAGGTTGTTCACGAGAAATGTGTTCGCGACGAACGAGTCGATGGTCGTGAAGTTGTTACAGCTATCGAGCACCGATACTTTGTAGTCGAACTGCACGCCCGCGAACACGGGTACGGTGTCAATATAATAGCCGTTGGCGTTGGTGAACTTGGTATCGGAATACGGGTAATTGGGGTTCGTGGACTCGATTTCAACCGGGTAGCCGGATAGCGCAAAGCCCGTGTTGGGGTCTGTCACATAACCGGAAATCGTGCTCTGGTTTTGCGCATGCAAACCGCTGCCGGCCAGCAAGAGCAAGAGCGTGATGAGTGTTGTTATTCGTGTTTTCATGAGTTCTGAGGTTTAGCGTAGAAATGTATTCGATTGTGATGAACGCGGTTTTTCGTTGCGCGCCCCCTGTTGTGATTGGGGTACGATCACAAATAGCGAAATGGCGGTAGGGGAAAAAAGTCAAATCGCAGGGGTTTGTAGACCACTTTTTTCACGAAGGCCAAAGCCATTACCGCTTCCAAAACCGCTAATGAATACGCATGAACATTTCATACCATATGGTTTGTAGTCTTTTTTATGGCTTTCAGGATGAAAATGCATTGATTTGATTAAAACCGCTCTAAACACCCAAGTACCCCCTCGCCTTCATAAAGCCTTCACACTACTATCCGAATTTTAGTATTAGCCTGAAATACGGCTATGCACCTTTTCACTGACCACCTGACTATAAGCACTATGGCTGCCAACGGCACCGACAACCACCAAACCCCGCGCATCGGCGTGGTGCTGATGAACCTCGGCGGACCGACTTCCGAGTCGGCCGTGCGCCCCTTCCTGAAGAACCTCTTCATGGATCCCGACATCATCAAATTGGGTGGCGGGGCATTCCAGAAGGGACTGGCAGGTTTCATCTCGAAGCGCCGCGCGTCGATTGTCGCCAAAAAGTACAAGGAGATCAACGCCTGCCCGAGTGGCTGCACCGGCAACGCGCACTGCGAAAACCGCAAGTCTGGCAACGTCTCTGATTGCTGCTCGCCCATCAACCCGCTGACCGAGCGCCAGCGCGAGGCCCTCGAAAGCCATCTTCAGCAGCAGCACCCCGAGACTTTCATCCGCGTGTACACCGCCATGCGTTATTGGTTGCCCGTCACGTCTACGACCATGGACGACCTGAAGCGCGACGGCATCACGCATGTGGTGCTCCTGACGCTCTACCCGCAGTTTTCGTGGACGACCACCGGCAGTAGCCTGCGCGAGTGGAACACCCTCCGCACTGAGGACAAGGCCATCAACTGGGAAGAGTACCCGGTGAAAAACTACCACCTCGACGAGCGTTTTATCGCTGCCTGGAATAGCCGTATCGACGAG
>CAZTEZ010000003.1:2884-26380 GCA_964611815.1 uncultured Bacteroidia bacterium
ACGAGGGCTTGCAGCGCTTTGCACCCGAAGACCGCAAGAAAGTCCACCTCGTCTTTTCGGCACACGGCACACCGCTCGCCGAAGTACGCAGTGGCGACCCCTACACCACCGAGGTGAAAGAGACGATGGAAGCCGTGATGGCAGCCCGCGGTCACGACCAGGAGTATTGGCTCAGCTTCCAGAGCCGCGTGGGCCCGGCCAAATGGACAGAGCCCAACACAGAAAAGCTCGTCGAGCGCATGCTGAACTACGGCATCAAGTACCTGCTGATGGTGCCCATCGCGTTTGTGACCGACCACATCGAAACACAGATGGAGCTCAAAATTGAACTGATGGAAGAGGTGGCCGAAGACCTGGGCGTCAAGCAGCTGGAAGTCTGCACCGGCCTGAACGACCACCCGCTGTTCATCGAAACATTGGCCGGCCAGGTGGAGCACAAGATTGCTCACCTGCTACCCACCCGCCAACCGCAAACTGTCTGAGCATCAGCTGCTCAAGTACCTAAACCTACCTCAACCCCACCTACCTCTACCTGCCCTGACTTGCACCTGAACAACTGCATCTGAACAATCGCAACGTTTTGACCGATCACCTGACTGTCCCTCAGCCGCAACCGAAACCCTATATGCACCTCCATCACTTGCGACCGGAATTGCGAAACCCGCAGCTCTACGCGGACTTCGTGCTGGTGGGCGTTTCGCACCATAGCGCCGAAGTCAGTGTTCGCGAGCAGTTCGCACTCAGCAAGTCGGCCCAGCAAGAGCTGCTCAAGCGCGCCAAAGCGCAGGGCCTGGACGATGTGCTGATCGTCAGCACCTGCAACCGAACGCAAGTGCTCGCCCGCACACCCGACCGACAGCGCCTGATCGACCTGTTTGTGTCTGTCACCGAAACTTCGTCCAACCTGTTTGGCGTGCACGGTGAGATCAAGCAGGGTGCCGAGGCGGTGGCGCATGTTTTTGAAATCGCCGCCGGTCTGGATTCTCAAATTCTGGGTGATCTCCAGATCGTGAAGCAGGTGAAGGACGGCTACGAACTGGCACAAAAGCACAACCTGGCGGGCTCCTTTTTGCATCGTCTGATGAGCCACGTCTTGAAAGCACACAAGCGCATCCGTCGGGAGACAGCGCTGGGTAAAGGCGCCGCGTCTACTGCAGGTGCAGCAGTACAATTTGTGCTGGAGCAAACCGGCGGGCTGACGAATCGCAATGTGCTGCTCATCGGCACGGGTAAAATCGGCAAAGTGACCTGCCGCAATTTGGCCAGCCACAACCCACGCAGTTTGACGCTGCTCAACCGTTCGCGCGACCGCGCCGAGCGCCTGGGCAGTAAGTTCGATGTGCGCGTGGGCGACTTCGCGAACCTTTCGATGGAAATCGCTGCGGCCGATGTCGTGATTGTCGCGACCGGCGCACAGCAACCGCTCATCCACCCCGAACACGTACATTGCCCCGGCGCGGGCCATAAGATTCTGGTCGATTTGTCCATCCCCCGCAACATCGACCCGGCCGTCGACCACATCAACAACGTGGAGCTATGCGACATCGACGACCTCAGCGCCACCAGCGACAAGGCCTACGAAGAGCGCCTCGCCGCCGTACCCCACGCCCGCGAAATTCTGCTGCACGAGCTTAACCAGCTGGACAACTGGATGGAAACGCAGAAGGTCGCCCCGACCATCAAAGCCCTGCAAGACCGCTTCGAGGAGATCCGCTCGACTGAGCTGGACGCTTTCCGAAACAAGCTCCCGGATTCGGACTACGACAAAATCGAGCAGCTCACGCAGCGCATCGTCAAGAAGATCGCCGCGCATAGCATCGAGCACCTCCGCAAGCAGCCCGACCATAGCGATGAGCTCGCGGCCATGCTACACGAGATGTTCAAGCTGAAGGAGAACTAGGTTCTACCTCAAAACTGGTGAGAACCAGGATTTTCAGGATTAAGAAGGATTTACGGGATGTGTAGGCGTTTAGCGCGTCAAAGGCAACTTTGGCGCTGATCAGTAGCTTTCCTTTTAATCGCCTGAATCCTTCCAAATCATGCAAATCTTGGCTCTTCAATTAACCTGAAAATCCTGGTTCTGAATCAGAACTGCAAATACACAAACCCCTGACTCTCCGCCGCAGCGAATTGCTGAATCAGCACCACCATGAGCACCGCACCGATGATCTGCACGCTCCAATGCGCGCCAGAGTAGGTCTTGGCGAGGCCTTCCTTGGCGTTAGTTGGCACGAAGTGCAGCACGATGGCCAGCACGAGAATCGCCGCCACTTTCCAGTACGCCACGAGCCAGTCGTACCACAGCTCGCCGCCGAAGTTGTTGAGGATGCGGCCGTAGATCAGCCAGACTTCATCGAGCGAGTCGGCCTTGAAGAACACATACGTAATGCCCAAAAAGGTGAACGTAAGCAGCAGCGAAATTAGATCGTAAATACCTGTAGGGATGGCCTTACGCACCTTCGCGCGCGACTTTCGGGTGGCGGTCTCCCAGGCGATGGCCACGCCGTGGGCCGTGCCCCAGAGCACAAACGTCCAGTTGGGCCCGTGCCATAGGCCCGAAAGAAAGAACGTGACGAGCACTGCAATCACCGCGCCCCAGCGCCCAATCGAGCGCCAGCTAAACGACAAAGGCGTGTAGACGTAGTCGTTGAACCAGAAGCTGAGCGTCATGTGCCAGCGGCGCCAGAACTCGCTGATATTCTTCGCTTTGAAGGGCTCGTTGAAGTTGATCGGAATCTCGAAGCCCAGCAGAATGCCGATAGCGATGGCCATGTCTGTGTACGCCGAGAAGTCGGCAAACAGGTGGAAACCATAGGTGAAGCTGGCGATCAGCAGCTCCAGGCCGGAGTAGACATCCGGGGTGTCGAACATGCGGTTGACGTAGTCGACGGCCAGGCGGTCGGCGATGACGAGCTTCTTGAACAGGCCCGTCAGAAACAGAAAAAAAGCAAAACCAATCTGTTTGCGATCGAGCACAAAGCGCTTTCGGATTTGCGGCAGGAAGTCCGTCGCCCGCAGGATGGGGCCCATCAGGATCGTCGGGAAAAAGCTGATGTAGAGCAGGTAGTGTCCGAAGTCGGGCTCCGGGTCGATTTCTTCATAGAACACATCCAGGATGTAGCCGACGGTCTTGAACGTGTAGTACGAGATGCCCAGCGGGAAGACGATGGCTGCCAGATCGCCCGCCGCCACGTCTGCGAAAAAGCTGCTGAAAAAACCGGCGTACTTGAAATACGCGAGCATGCCCAAGCTGATGGTCAACGAAAGCGCCACCCACCCGCGTTTGCCGGCGATGCTTTCGGTCCGGTGGATGCCTTTAGCGATCAACCAGTCGCTGAGCGCGACCGCGATCATGAACACGAACCAGGGGATTTGCAGGCTGGGGTCTTCCGGGTCGCCAATGCTGACGAGGTAGTTGCTCGCGCGCCAGTAGAAATAAATCGAAAACAGGTTGATGAGCCACACCCGCGCCTGGCGGATGTTTGCCACCAGCAGATACACCGCGTAGAACACCGTGAACACCACCATGAACGCCACCGATTGAAACAGAAACGGCAGCTCGGAGCCGGGCGTGAGTGCAGAGATGAAATCCTGCAGGGGAGTCGAGGTGGCAGCAGCGAAAGGCATTACCGCGAATCTGCGAAAGCCACCAACGATTTGCAACGCTTATGTGGCGCGCTTTTCCCGTGGCACCCTGCTGACGCTTCAGCGGGTGTGAAAAAGGCGGCTCAGTCGATCAGATAATGTGGATGTACTCCGAAATGGCATGCAGAATCGTACCCACAATACCACCCACCAGCGTACCATTGATGCGGATAAACTGCAGGTCTTTGCCCACCAGAATCTCCAGGCGGCGCACCATCGTCTCTTCGTTCCAGTCTTCGACGGTTTGTTCGATGAGTTTGGTGACGGCGCTTTTGTTCTGCACGACCACCTGTGTGGCCGACGTGTAGAGGTACTCGTTCATCATCGTGCGCACCTCGGGGTCGTTCAGCAGGCTGTTGCTGAGACCAAAAATCGCACGGAAAATACGGCGCTTGAGCTCGCCGTGGTTCTCTTGCGTGTCGCGCAAGAGCGTGGCTTTGAGGTCGTTCCAGAGGTTGCCGAAGTAGGTCTGCACAGCAGGGTTGTGCAGCATCTCCTGCTTCATGTCGTTGATCTGCTTGCGGAACTCCTTGTCTTCTTTCAGTCGCTTCACGAAATTCTGGATGTTCTCCAGAAAGCGCTCGCGCATGGGGTGGTTGGGGTCTTCGGCTAGCTCGGTGAGGGCCTTGTTCAGGCGGGTCATCACCTTGTCGTTCACGCCCTTGGAGCCACCCAGAAAGAACTTCGCGGTGCGCGGCACCTCCTGGTTGATGTACTTTTGAATGACATCGGTGTTTTCCTCCACGAACTTGTCGATGGCTTTCACGAGCTCGTCGAACAGGCGGTGGTCTTTGTCGTTTTCGATGATGACCTCCAGAATGCGCCCGGCGATTTCACCGACATCCATCCGCTCGACGACGTTCGTGATGTTGTTCGCGAAAAACTCGCGCACGTTCTCGTCGTCAGTCGATTTCAGCAGCTCGGGAATCACATTCGTAATGCGCTCGGCGACCTCCATGCTGTTCTCGGTTTTGGCCAGCCAGGTCTCTGCACGGGTGGCGAAGTCGAACCCGCGCACCTCGCGCGAAATGGCCTCCTCGGTCAAAAAGTTGTTCTCGACAAAGCTGCCCAACCCACGCCCGATGCTGTCTTTGTTTTTGCGAATAATCGCCGTGTGTGGAATCTTCAGCCCCAGCGGATAGCGAAACAGCGCCGTGACCGCAAACCAGTCGGCCAGCGCGCCCACCGTGGCGGCCTCGGCGAAGGCGTGGACATAGCTCATCCAGTCGAGCCCCAGCTTGCTTTCAGCGAATTTGCTGATGATCATCAGAATCAGCATCAGTACCAGCAGGCCCGTGGCGATAAACTGCATCCGCTTGAGTTCAGCAATGCGTTTTTCGTCCGGGTTCGGGAAAGGCGATTTGGTAGCGTCTTCGCTCATGTAGTGAAATGGAGTTAGCGAAAATTAAACAGAATTCGGCGGAAAAGGGTGTCGAATTGCCAGGCGCTTGAATTTGCTGCTCATCGTCCAATCAGAGACCCAGCTCGCGGGCTTCTTCGTGGCTGAGGCCCATCGCCCGGCGCAGCTTACCTTTTTTGGGGAAAGCGCTCAGAAAGTAGAGCGCAAACAGGGCATAGGGCGCGAACAGCCAGCGAATGTTCAGGTAATACAAACAGCCGAGCAGGAACACGCACACGACGTTAATCATCGAGATCCGTATTGTAATCGATATGGCCCCTGCGTTGAGCGCCGAACGCTTGGTTTTTCGGCGTTTGGCGTTGCGCCGATGGAACCAGGATAGCAGCTCGGCAAAAAGCAGTGCCAGTGCCGATGAAATCAGAATCGTGACGAGGTAGAGCTGTTCCAACGCCCAGTTCATGCGCTTGGGCACGCCGACTTGCCAGGCCGCGGCGACCATCACGAGTAGCACGAGCCCTTGCGAGCCTACCATGACGTAAAACAGCCGCTGCAGCCATCGAACGACCAGTGCGCCTGCTTTTTCGTCTGCCATACCACTGGGGTAATCGTTTGAGTTTTATCGTGCGAGGGCGGTGATGAAGCCGTCGCCGGTGTAGAGCGCGTTCAGCGGGTCGAACAGCAGCGAGGGGTAGACGCCCACTACCAGCAGCAGGATCGCCATAATGACGATGCCGACGGTCGGCCACATGCCATGCTGTGTGCGTGAGAAGGCCTCTGAAGTGTGCATTTTGCTGTCGGTGTCGAAGAACATCACGCGGATGACGCGCAGGTAGTAATATGCGCCGACGACTGAAGTCAGGATGCCCGCGATGGCGAGAATCAGCAGCGTGTTGTTCTCGGCGACCATCGAGGCTTTAATGGCAGCGCCAAATACCAGATACTTACCGATGAACCCACCGAGCGGCGGCAAACCGGCCAGCGAGAACATGAAAATGGCCATGGCCGCACCAATGACAGGCTGGCGCTTGCCCAGGCCCTGCCAATCGCTGAGCTTGGTGCCGCCCGTTTTGGTTTCCACCATCGAGATGACACCGAACGCGCCGAGTGTCATCAGGCCGTAGACCATCAGGTAGAAAATGACGGCCATATAGCCCTCGGGGCCCGAAATGATGCCCAGCAGCAGATAACCTGAGTGTGCAATGCTGGAGTAGGCCAGCATCCGCTTGATATTGCGCTGCTGAATGGCAACCACGTTGCCATAGATCATGCTGGCAATGGCGCAGAAAGCGATAAAGTTGTAGACTTTGGGATCGAGCTCGCTGAAGAAGACGGTGTCGGGCACGGCTTTGAACACGAAGAAGGCCAGCGCGACAAAAGCGGCGATTTTACCACCAGTTGCCATGAAACCTGCGAATGGTGAGGGCGCACCGGTGTAGACATCGGGTGTCCAGGAATGGAAGGGGAAGGCCGCGACTTTGAACAAAAAGCCGATGAGAATGAGCCCGATGGCGGGGTAGAACATCAGGTTGTTGGTGATGCTCGCCTGGGGGTTGGCGTTGAAGATGGCATCGCGAATGGCATCAAGCGCCGTGGTGCCTGTGAGCCCGTAAATGAGCGCCACGCCGTAGATCAGAAACCCGCTGGCAAAAGCGCCCAGCAAGAAGTACTTGTAGCCCGACTCCGTTGAGCCGGCGTCTTTTTTGAAGAGTGCCGCCATAATGTAGAAGCAGATCGACATGGTCTCCAGGCCGATGAAAATCACGAGTAGGTCGTTGCCACAGGCCAGCAGGCTCATGCCGACAATTGCAAAGACGATCAGCGCGTAGGCTTCGTCGACTTTGGTTTGCACGCGGTTGAAATAGTCGCTGACGAAAAACAGCGCGAACAATCCAATGGCGCACATCGAAATGTGCACGAGCGAATATGTGCCGCCGAATTCGATCAGCTGCCCAAACGCAAGCGTTTTGTTTTCGGGTTGGATGCCCAGGCCGGGAATCGCAAAAACGATACTCGTGAACAAGCCGGCTGCCGTCACAATCGGCAGCACCGACTTGGCACCAAAGCCATCTAACAGCATGAGCACCAGCCCGGTGGCGAGCAGCATCACCAGGGGCAGAGCCATCAACACATCTCCGCTAAAGCTTTCCATGAGCGCGAAATCTAAGGTTAAGCGCCTACCAGAGAGGGCTGGTATCCGCCAACTGCGAAACTACGATTTAGGTCGCAGAGCACAAAGCCGCCGCCCCACCAGCTATGTATCTTTTTAAACGGTGGTGGTTATTCAGACGCATTCTCATCCGCCAACTTCAGCACGTCTTCCACCCAACGCAGAACCCGCTCAGTGGCCCCACGCTGGCGCTGGACGTACCTGCCAGCCGCCGTGCCCATCAACTCGGCACGCTCGGGTTGCAGGCGCAGCGATTGAATGAGCCGCGTGAACTGCTCGGGCTGCTCGACCGAAACGGCCGCGCCTTCAGCGATCAAATCCAGCGCCTCGTTGAAGCGCTTGTACTTGGGCCCGAACACCACCCCCACCCCGTGTGCGGCGGGTTCCAAAGTGTTGTGAATACCACTGCCGAACCCGCCACCGACATACGCCAGCTGGCCATACGCATAAATGCGTGCGAGCATGCCGATGTTGTCAATTATAAGAACGGGCGAGGCATTGACTTCATTTTGGGTTGCTAGCTGCGAATAGCGCACAACTCCCGTTTGAAACAGCTGCTCGATGGCCGCGAGGTGGTCTTCACCCAACTCATGCGGGGCGATAATGAGACGCGGGCGGTCGCTCTCGGGCAAGCCATGCCAGGCGGTGGCGATGAGCTTTTCGTCGGCGGGCCAGGTGCTGCCGCAGACGAGGCATTCACGGTCACCCAGCCAGTTCGCAACAGCATCAATGGGCTCGGCCTGCGCGACGATTTGCGCCACGCGATCGGCGCGGGGGTCGCCGCTGTAGCTCACATGCGTCCAGTTGAACTCACGCTTGAGATCGTCCACCTGCTCGGCGCGCTGCACAAAAACGTGCGTCATCTGTTCGAGCGCCGAAACATACAGCGATCGCTGCCAGCCCCGCAAGAACTTGCTCTCCGGCCCCAGATTGGCCGCCACCACTGCATGCGGGATGTTTTGCGTTTGCAGCACCGCGATGAGGTTCAGCCACAGCTCATATTTAATGAAAAGCGCCAATCGCGGCTGCAGCGTATCGACAAAATGCTGGGCATTGGCGGGCGTATCGAGCGGGAGGTAGACCACGGCATCGGCACCGTCGTAGTCTTTGCGCAACTCGAAACCTGAAGGCGAAAAGAAGCTGACGACCAGCGGAATGTCCGGGTGCTTTGCGCGTATGGCCTCAATAATCGAACGGCCCTGCTCGAACTCGCCCAGCGAGGCGCAGTGCACCCAAATCGGATGCTGGAGCGTAAGCTGCTGCAGTTTTTCACGCAAGCCTTTGCGCCCACTCACCCACAGCTGGGCCTTGCTATTAAAGCGCGCCGCAAGCCGAATGGCCAGGCCATACGCCTGCACGCCAAGGGTATAGAGTGCTTTCCTCACGCAGGCGCAACAGGCTTAGTAGTAATAGTATTCGGAACTGGAAGCGACTTTGTAAATCGGCAGGCTCCACCCCACCCGGAAGCCGGTTAGGACATCGAAGCGTTGCTCGTTCTCCACGGTGTTGGTGTCGAAGTTAAGCGCCCGTCGGTTCTGCGTGAAGTTCTGGCTGATATCGAAAGCCACGAAAAAATTCAAGTAGCGATTGCTGCTGAAGTAGCGGTAGCCGATGCTCTGCATGGCGCCCAGACCGTTCGAGAGGCGGTCGTAGCCTTTCAGAAAATCATCGGTGAGCCAGGGGATTTGCTCGGATTTGAACTCGTATTTGATATAATGTTGAATGAACTGCACGCCAAGTTCGAGGAAGGGCCCGCTGTTGTCGTTTTCTTTTCGTGAAAAACTCAGCTTCGGGAAGATTTTGCCGATGCGCAGGGGGACTGTCAGCCCGCGCTGAAAGACGGAGGGGCGCTCGGCATTGCCGTTTGCGTCAATGAAACCGATCTCGCGCACGAAGGCCGTGTCGCTGAGGTCGTAGAGGTAGTCGAAACCCATCTGGTTGATCATATCGCCCTCTTTCACGGTCTCGCCCCACAAGAAGTTGGCGCCCAGGGTCGCGTAGAAGTTGCTTTTGTGTTTCAGGCCGACCTGTCCGCCCATCTGGTTCGTCCACCCGAAGCGCTGACTGAGATCCCCACCCGGAGTAGACCCCAGATAGCTGACTTCCAGCAACATCATCGTGATACTCGAATCGCGAATATTCTGCTGGGCGGTTAACGCGCCATTAAAACTGGCAACAAAAACCAACAGCAGCGGCATTAACAAACGAATGGGTCGGTATTTATGTATCTTTGGCCGCACGTCAGAAAACGGATTTCACGTAAGATAGTATGAAAATCTCGGTCATTGGCACCGGCTATGTCGGTTTAGTAACAGGTACCTGCTTTGCGGAGTCTGGTAACGAGGTACTCTGCATTGACAACAACCCCGAAAAAATAGAGGCGCTCAACAACGGCCAGGTGCCAATTTATGAGCCCGGCCTGGAAAACTTATTTGAGCGAAACACCAAAGAGGGCCGCCTGAAGTTCAGCGGATCCTTGAAAGATGGCGTGGAGCACGGCGAAATCATCTTCCTCGCTTTGCCCACCCCGCCTCAGGAGGACGGCTCGGCAGACTTGAAGTACGTGCTGCAGGTGGCCGAGCAAATCGCCGAGCTACTTACCGAGTACCGCATCATCGTCACGAAAAGCACCGTGCCTGTGGGCACGGCCGACAAAATTCGCGCGAAAATGTCGCCCAAAACGGACGTGAAATTCGACGTGGTGTCTAACCCCGAATTTCTACGTGAAGGGGTCGCCGTTCAAGATTTCATGAAGCCCGACCGCGTGGTGGTGGGCACCTCGTCTGAGCATGCGCGCAGTCGGATGGAGCACCTCTACAAGCCGTTCGTCCGCCAGGGCAACCCGATCTACTTCATGGACGAGCGCAGTTCGGAAATGACGAAATACGCCGCGAACTCCTTCCTCGCCACGAAAATCTCGTTCATGAACGAGGTGGCGAACATCTGCGAGGCCGTGGGTGCCGACGTAGACGACGTGCGCATCGGCATTGGTTCGGATACCCGCATCGGCAAGCGCTTTTTGTTCCCAGGTGTGGGCTACGGCGGTTCGTGCTTCCCGAAAGACGTCCAGGCGCTGCATTTCACGGCCAAAGCGCACAACTATCCCTTCAAAATCCTCGACGCCGTGATGACCGTGAATGAAGAGCAGAAGGCGCGCATGTTCGAAAAATTGGCGGTCTTTTTTGCTGATGGTGGTCTGAAAGGCAAGCGCATCGCGGTTTGGGGCCTGGCGTTCAAACCTGAGACCGACGACATACGCGAGGCGCCGGCACTGGTGCTCATCCAGCGCCTGTTGAATGTAGGCGCCGAGGTGGCCGCCTTCGACCCAGTGGCAATTCCGAGTGTGCAGAAGCTGCACCCGGAGCTCGAGGTCGACTTCAAAGACGACAAGTACGACGCCGCTGAGGGCGCAGATGCGCTTTTGATTGTGACGGAATGGAACGAGTTCCGCACGCCCAACCTGGAGAAATTGAAGTCGAAAATGGCCGCACCAGTCATCTTCGATGGTCGCAACGTTTTCGAGCTGGAAGAACTGCAAAAGGCGGGCTTCTACTACAACTCCATCGGTCGCTCAGTTGTGGATGGGCGCTAATCAACTAGGCGTGTGCTGCCACTCTGCCGCAGCTGCGTAGGTTTCGGTGCTCAAACTCAACAATTCAGGTTGGGGGGCGTAGAACATAGTGTCGATTTATGTAGTTTAATTGCTACATCTATTCATCCGACACTATTATTTGTCGCCGCACATGACCCGCACCTTATTACTCATCGCGTCGCTCTGTTTGCTGATGGGCCCCAGCCTCAGCGCACAGGAAGCTGGCATAGATTTCCATACCGACCAACTGGTCATCGAACTGAGCCCCAAGGGCTATGCCCTGTTTCAGTCTGCCGGTATTGATAGCCCCGAACTACAACAAGCCTTCGCTGCAGCAGGCGTTGCCGAGGCTCACCAGCGCTTTCCGTTTGCCCTACCACCCGACCCACGCGAGCCTGAGCAAGTCAACATCCTCGACCAGCTGGAAGCCAAGCTACTGCCGGGTGTCAATTACCAGCGGGCCATCGCTACGCTGAACGCTTCTGAGCTCATCAATTATGCAGAGCCTCTCACGATCGAGCGGCTTTTCGCGCCCTACTACCCCAATGATTATGATTCTGCGGCGATGTGGAACCTGCACCGTATGGATGCCTTCTTTGGATGGGGTGTCAACCGTGGCGATTCGAATATCGTGATTGCAGTGATTGACGCTGGCATCAAATACGACCACCCGGACCTGATTGGCAATGTCGTGGTGAATGCGGCTGACCCAATTGACAACATCGACAACGACGGCAATGGCTTCGTAGATGACTATTACGGCTGGGATTTCGGTGGCGACGGCCTGCCGCTCGTTCAGGACAACGACCCCCGTCCACCGGCGGCTGCCAACGCGCCACAGTCGCTTTATCATGGCACGGAAGTCACCGGGTTTGCGGTGATGCAACAGGACAATGGCATCGGATCAGCGGGCAGTGGCGGACTCTCGAGGCTGCTCCCCATCAGCATCGCCAACGACTCGCTCGGGGTGCTCGTCAATGGCTACCAAGCGATTGTATATGCCGCCAACCGCGGGGCAGATGTGATGAATCTGTCGTGGGGCTCGGGCGCATTCAGTTCTGCGAATCAGGAAGTCATCGACTACGCGGTAATTAACCGTGACGCGGCAGTAGTCGCAGCCGGTGGCAACGGCCCAACCGGTGCCATCCAGTATCTGTACCCGGCATCTTTTAAGGGCGTGACGGCAGTTTCGATCCTCAGAAGAAACGGGCAACTGACTGGCAGTTGCAACTGCGATATTGATGTCTCGGCACCTGGCAGTGGCCCCACCACCAGTATCAATGACAATTACATCAATCTCGGGTTGTTCTTCAGCTCCTGGTCATCGCCGCAAGTGGCCGGGGCGCTGGGCGTGGTGCGGGCGCATTTCCCCAACTATAACGCGCGTCAAGCCATGGAGCAGCTGCGCGTGACGGCTGATCGCGACGTATATCAACAGGCCGGCAACTCGCAGTGGGAGGGCCTCTACGGTACCGGTGTGGTCAATCTGTTCCGGGCGCTCACGGTACAAAGCCCGTCAATTCGCATGGACAACTACACGACAATCGACGGCAACAACGGCATTTTGCAGTCTGGCGATACCGTAGAGCTTGCGGGTACCTTCCGCAACTTGTTGCAGCCGACTTCCAATCTGCAGATCACGATGCAGCCTACCGGCAGTTCCGTCGACCATGTGTCGATGCTCTCGCCGACGGTGCTGGTGGGGCAAATCAACACACTGAGCTCGCAGTCGAACAATGCTAATCCGTTCCGCTTTGTGGTGAATAACAACGTGCCTGAAAACACGGTGCTGACCTTCCGTATTCGCTACGTAGACGGCATTTACGATGACCAGCAGTGCTTCACAATGGTCGTGAACCCGACCTACACCGACGTGAATACTGCGAGCATCAACACCAGCGTGAACAATATCGGCAACATCGGCTACAACGACTACCCGAACAACAACCAGGGGCAGGGCTTTCTGGTCAACGAGAGCCAGCAACTGTTTGAAGCTGGTGTCATTATGGCTCTCAACCATAACCAAACCTCGGACAACTTGCGACTTCAGCTGGGCTTGGGTAGCAAATCAAATGATTTCGTAGCGCTATCGCAGCTCGAAATCAACCCTCCGGGCCAACGCACAGATACAGAAGTATTTGCCAACTACCATGACGCCGTTAGCCCCAACCCAATTCAGGTTGAGGTTCGGGATGAGACGTACGCCACCGAAGACGCGCCCAACGACCCGTTTATCATCAAGCGCTTCATCCTGACGAACAATGAGCCTTTGATTATCGACAGCCTACACTTTGGCATGGCTTCTGACTGGGATGTCGGCAGCGAACCCGGCGACGATAGCGCTGCATGGAATGCAGCCGAAGAATTGCTTTACGCTTGGGGCGATGTTGACCAGAGTTCAAATGTATACGTCGGGCTCAAAATCATTGAGGCGCCGGGTAACCGACACGCTTGGTCGCAAGAGGTGACGGCCTTTGGGTACTCCGACTCCGCAAAGTACGCGGCCATCTCGTCTGGTACCGACAGCGCCCCTGCAGCGGGTGGCGACCTGATGCAGGCGCTGGGCATTGGCCCGCTCGAAATGCTGCCCTTCCAGAGCGACACCATCGTGTTGGCGCTCGTGCATGGCAGCACCGAGGCCGAGCTCATTGCCAACGCGCAACAGGCTGTTCAGCATTACAACTGCCTGTTCAAGTCAAATCGGTTGGCCATGGAATTGGGCCCAGACCAAACCGCCTGCACTTCCCTGGACATTGACGGCACCACCCCCGACGCGGTGTCTTACGAATGGAACGACGGCGTGACGCAGCCCGCCCGAAGCATCACCAGTTCGGGGATCTACGAGCTCACGGCCTTCAATGCAGAGGGCTGCGCGTATAGCGACGAATTGAGCGTGCAAATTTTGCCCGCTCCGGAGGCTGGCGCTACGTTCTCAGACACCATTATCGGCGTCGGCCAGGCACCTGTCTTCTTCTCAGAAGATGCCATCAACGCCACGAGCTTTACCTGGCACACCGGTGATGGCTACGGCTTTATGGGTGCCAACTTCTCGCATGTCTACCAAGACACTGGCTCCTATGTTGCGCAGCTCATCGCTTCCAATGGTGTTTGTTCTGATACCCTGGAGCAGACCATCCTGGTCGTGCCCGCCAGCGGCCTGCAAGAGCCCAGCCTTTCGGCCGTGCGCGTGTATCCCAACCCCGTGCGCGACGAACTGCAAATCGAACTGCCCGGCGGCGGGCCCTACACGCTGCGCCTGTTCAATACGCTCGGCAGCGTCATCGCCACCGACCAGCAGCCGCTGTTGCGCCAAAACCACACCCGTCAGCTGGACATGAGCAGCCTCTCAGCCGGGGTCTATTGGCTTGAGGTGCGCACCGACGATGCCCGCAGCATGTTCAAACTGATCAAGCAGTAATTTCACAAGCGTTTGCAGGCTGAGTTTAAAATCCTTAGCTTTGCAAGCCTGAAAATTTAGTACGCCATGTCACGAGTTTGCCAAGTCACCGGAAAGCGCCCCATCGCTGGAAACCACGTTTCGCACGCCAACAACCGCGTTAAGCGTCGCTTTCTGCCCAATCTGCAGAAGAAGCGTTTCTACGTGCCCAGCGAAGATCGCTTCGTGACACTGAAGGTGTCGTCGAAAGGCCTGCGCATCATCAGCAAGCGCGGTATCGAAGCCGTGATCAAAGACATGCGCGCCCGCGGCGAGAAAGTCTGACCAGACTTTGCGCCTGCAGCGCCCTCGGGGTAATTCTAACAAACTAAACACAGCCGGATCACTGTTTTTGCAGTATCCGGCTGCTTGTATTTGGGCCGGGCGTTATCGGAATTTGTAGTTTAGTTCTATAGCTTCTTACCAATGGCCGTACTATTCGACAGCTTCGAAGAATGGCGCACTTACGTTCAAGAGAGCGAGGTGCCGCTGTGGCAGCCCGTACTCGCATACGAAATGCACGAGAAAGGCAAAGCCGAGCCCGCCATCTGGGAGGGCATGGCTGCGGCCTATGCCGTGATGCGCGACGCGATTGAAACCGGCCTGGAGAAAGACATGCAGTCGCTGAGCGGGATGATCAACAACGGCGCGAAAAAGATCCGCGACTGCGAAATCGAGGTGCTGGGCCCCGAGTTCAAGCGCCTGCTGTATACGACCACTGCTGCCAAGGAAGTCAACTCCTGCATGGGCCGGGTGGTGGCTGCCCCAACGGCCGGTGCCAGTGGCATCCTGCCGGGTATTCTCTACAACCTGCAAGAGCAGCACCAGCTCGACGACCAGGGTATGCTCGTTGCGGCGGGTGTTGGGCTGATTATCGAACGCCGGGCGGGTATTGCGGGCGCCGTGGGCGGCTGCCAGGCCGAAACAGGTACAGCGGCTGCCATGGGCGCTGCGGCCGTCGTCTATGCGCTTGGCGGTAGTATGGACCAGATATTCGATAGCGTGGCCATCACCGTGATGAACATGCTGGGCCTGATCTGCGACCCCATCGCCGGGCTCGTCGAAGTGCCGTGTGTGAAACGCAACGGCTCGGGCGCGGTCATCGCGTTTGCGGCGGCGCAGGTTGCACTGGCCGGCGACAGCAGCATCATCCCGGTCGACGAAGTGATTGACGCCATGGGCGAGGTCGGCCAGAGCATGGACGAGCGCTATCGCGAAACCGCGCGCGGGGGTATCGCCGCCACCCCCACCGCACAGGAGATCGCCAAGCGCGTACTGACCAGCGAATACGAACTGATTGAATCTGAAGACGATGAAGAAACTGCTTAACCTGACAATCGCCTGCCTGTTGCCAATTTTCGCACTTGCACAAGGCGGCGTGGAAGCCAGTGGTGGTCTGGCCGCCACCATACCGGTGGGCCTCTCGAACAACGCACTGACACCCGGCATCGGTATTGACGCCGGTTTGCATTACCGCACCGCCGACCGCACGCTCAACATTGGGGTCAACACGGGCTTTTATCGCTTCTGGCCAGATAGCACCGCCGCTTTCGATGTCAGCTACGTGCCCATCGTGGGCGAGCTGAACTACTACTTCGGCGAAGAGGGCACAACCATGCTTTACGTCGGTGCGCGTGGTGGTATCGTACGCTACTTTGAACGCACGCGCAACCCCAGCATTGTGCTGCAAGACGAAACCCGCAGCTATTGGTACGGCACGTTCAGCCCGCAGTTTGGTGTAGAAGTGCCGCTCTTGTCTCAGCTGGCGCTGGACATTCGGTTGGCTTACAACGTCGTGCTGACCAAAGAAGCCCCCAACGACTTCAACCTGCAGCACTTCACTGTCGGTGCGGGCGTTCGATACCGTTTCGGGGGTTAATAACTAACCCTTTGCATCAGCTTGATCGTGTTAGTGGGCAAAGCACCTAATTTTCACTTTTTTCAGGAAGTATAATTCAATCTAACGCGCTTCAGGCTTGTCGGTGCCTCATTTTTGTGTTTATTGTAGCTACACACTTTGCACTTTCGCGCACTTCGAAGCTCACCTAAATACAGCTCGCAGTGCAACCTCCTCCTTCCTTCGGTGTCGTTGACCCAGAACGGCATCTTTCAGCCTTAGTTCAGAACTCTTCCGGATCAGATCATCTGCTCTGGCAAGCCAATAGTGCGGCCAACGCTATGGATCATCTCGAAGCGCAAGTGCCCGATTTGCTCCTGACGCGTTTGCAGCTGCCCGATATGTCCGGGGCCATGTTCTGCAACTGGTTAGCAGAGATGTATCCCAAGCTGCCCGTGATCGTTGTCAGTTCTACTGCCAACCTGGAGTACGTAGACGAGCTGGTCACTTGCGGCATACATGGTTATTTGACGCTAAAACACTCGGAAACCCACCTACAGCCCGCGATCCATCAGGCATTTCAGGGTGGGGCCTATTTCAGCGAAGATGTGCTGCGCATGCTCATCAAAGAATTGCCCGGCCCTGATCGATTCCAGCCGAAGCGCGAAGCCTATTCACTCAATCGCGCCCACCACCAGGAGTTACTCGCGAATGTGGCCCGTCTGAACCGCCTGCATGAGGCAGGTGCGTCTAAACTCACGCGCGTGCAGGAAGAGCAACGAGAGCTGGTTGGCTTCCTGCAAACGGAAAACACCTAGTGCTTTTTAGCACATCCTTCGGCAGCTATTCTACATGAAAGTCATGCAGTGCGCTGTAGCTAGCAACATTACTTAGCTCAAAATCACATTTTCGTTTCCTGTGAGAAAAAGTGCAACCATGGCACTTCAAAAACATGTTTTTGCCCATAGAATTACCAAACATCTTTACCAAAATGATGATTACCTCAACCCGCGTTGCCACTCTAGGGCACTTCCTGAAAGCTACAGCCATTCTCCAAGAGCAGCTCTTCACGTTACCGGGGATCGACCTGTCTTGGCGTGCCAACAGTACGTCCGAAGCCCTGGGCAAGCTCGAACTGATGACACCTCACCTATTGCTGATGGCCGACCAGCTGCCCGACGCCACGCTGCCTGAAGCCTGCAATGTCATTCGGGCTTGGGCGCCAGACTTACCGATCATCGTCATCAACACTGGCCCCCATCAGCATTATTTGCAGGAATTGACTGAAGCTCAGATCAACCACTACGTGCCGTTCTGTGAACTACCAACCAAACTGCCGGGACTGATTACCGAATTGCTGGACATGGGCCATACGTTCAAGGCGCGCTATGGTGTGCGAGCGAATGTTCGGCAGATCAAACTTGAGCAACTGCATGCTGCCGGCGACTACTAAACCAATTTCACCGAGCACGCACCCATAGCCGAGCGCCTGCCGGTGACTGTCCGCCGTACTTGAATTGTTGCGGCGGGGTCAGCGCACACATTTCACGAAAGCCTGACCTTTGAGGTGCAATAGCACTGGCAGAATTCGTTAATTTTGTCATGCGTATGAAACACGCCCCCCAAATTCTGTTCGTCCAGTTTGTCGCCTTTGTGCTATTTGGCACGCAGCTTGTGCACGCGCAAGACCTGCCGAAACTCGAACTGGACTTCGCCAACGCGCCTTTGGCTGAGGCTGAAATGGCGCTCAAGCCGCTGTTTCAGAATATCCGCGACCACGAGAATGCGGAGTACAAGCTGAAGCTCAACACACTGGTTTACAAGAAGATGCAGACACTGCTGAAGCGCCCGGAGAGTTTTCACTACCACTTCGACTCGCTGCAGACTATCTCGAAACTCTACCCCGCCGACAGCAGTTTCCGCATCATCACCTGGGAGACTGTCGACCGCGACGAGTACCGCACTTACAGCGATCATACGTACTTCGGGCTGATCCAGCGCCGCTATGTGCGCCAGGACGGCGAGATCGAGTACATCGTCATCCCGCTGACCGATGCCACTGACGCCCGATTACGCATCGAAAACGCGCAGCTTGATCACACCGAATGGTTCGGCGCGCTGTATTACCACCCGCGCTACAAAGAACACGGCGTACTGACGTACGAGGGCCAGGCTGCCAGATACGACGCTCTTAGTGGCAAAGTCAAGAAGCGGGCGCCGATTACGTACTACGTCGTTTTGGGTCTCAACCGCCACGACATCAAGAGCAACTACAAGGTCGTGGACGTCATTAGTTTCGACCCCGAAGACAGCACACGCGCACTGTTCGGGTTGCCGATTTTTCACTATTCGAGCGTGAACAAATACCGGGTCGTCTACAAGTACAGCGACAACGCGTTTTTCAATCTCAATTACGGGCATTTTATCGATAAGGGCTTGCTCTTCAAGCGCAAGCGCGAAGGCATCGTATTTGACCACTTGAAAGAACCCAAAGACCTGAACCCCACAGGTATGTATATCATCGGACCCGATGGGTCGTATGACGCGCTCTATTGGCTCAACCGCGTCGACCAGGGCCGCAAGGGCTTTTTCATCTACCTGCCCAACGTTGCCCCCTACGAACCCAGCATGGAAAAGTATGACCCTAGAGTGGTCGAAAAGCAGGCCGAGGAAGCACAAAAGCGGCAGGAAGGTGTCATTCCTGAGCAGCAGAAAAAGAAGAAGCGGCGTTAACCAACTCAACCGAAGAGCGCCCGGAACGCGCCCATGAGCGTGTCTTTCACGACCACTTCGATCTGGTGCTTGGGCAGCTGTTCGCTACCGTTGCCACCCAAGTAGAGCTTATTGAAGCCCAGCTTCTCGACTTCCATCAAACGCTGGTCGGCTCGGCTGACGGGCCGCAGCTCGCCCGTCAGGCCGATCTCACCCGCAAAAACCGCGCGCTCTGGCAGCGGGAAATCGTGCAGCGATGACACGATGGCCGTGGCCACCGCGAGGTCTAGTGCTGGGTCGTCGAGCCGCAAGCCACCCGCAAGGTTCACGAAGACATCCTGATCACCCAGGCGTAACTCCTGCTTCCTTTCGAGCACCGCCAAAAGCATGTTCAGCCGACGCTGATCGAAACCCGTGGCAGCGCGCTGCGGCGTGCCGTAGGTCGCTTTCGAAACCAGCGCCTGCACTTCCACGAGCAGCGGGCGAGCACCTTCCAGCGTCGCAGCAACAGCCACACCACTGGGGCGAGCGCCGCTGCCACTCAGGAAAATCTCACTCGGGTTGTGCACGGGCTCCAGTCCGGTGCTTTGCATGGCATAGACTCCAAGCTGGGGCGTGGCACCGAAACGGTTCTTCACGGCACGCAACAGGCGGTAGTTGTGGTGGCGGTCGCCCTCAAACTCCAGCACCGTATCCACCATGTGCTCCAACACTTTGGGGCCCGCCAAACTGCCCTCTTTCGTCACGTGCCCCACGAGGATGGTGGGGATGCTGCGGTCTTTCGCAAAGCGAATCAGCTTGTTGCTGCACTCGCGGATTTGCGTCACGCTGCCGGGTGCGCTCTGCACGTCTTCGCTGCTGAGCGTCTGCACCGAATCGACAATGAGGATCTCGGGCTGCAGCTCGCGGGCGTGGTGCAAAATGCGTTCGATTTGCCCTTCGGCCAGTAAATAGAGCTCGGCGTTGGAGCTGGGGATGCGCTCGGCGCGCAGCTTTACCTGGCGGGCGCTCTCCTCGCCCGAGACGTACAGAATACGCCGGGGTGCGAGTTGTAAGGCCGTTTGCAGCAGCAAGGTCGATTTGCCGATGCCCGGCTCACCGCCCAGCAGCATCACCGCGCCAGGCACCAGCCCGCCGTCCAGAACCCGTGATAACTCGCTGTCGGTCAGCGCCAAGCGCGCATCTTGGCTCGCCTGAATCGTATGCAGCTGTTGGGGCTGGCTGGCAGAGGTGCGGTCGGGCTCAGCGGGTTTGCCAAGCGCCGACTTTTTGTCTACGCTCACGACCTCCTCTTGCAGCGTGTTCCAAGCACCACAACCATCGCAACGGCCCTGGTACTTCGGGTGCTGGGTGCCGCAGTCGGTACAAATGAAAAGCGTCTTCAGTTTTTTGGCCATAGCGCGGAGTTTGCACCGAAAATACGGGATATGTCCAGGATTATCTGACCCCTCTGACCGGCAACCACCAAAAAGCCCGTATTTTCGTGTGCGCGCGGGTGTGCCCGCGAGTTATCTCTCTGCCTGATTCGCTTCCGATATGATCCAGACCATCCGCAAAATCGTCCGCAGCACCGGTTTCGACCTCATCAAGTACAAACCGAGTCAATCGAAATGGTTGCGGCTGCGCAAAGTGCTGGACTGGCTGGAGATCGACCTGGTGCTGGATGTGGGCGCGAACGTCGGGCAGTTTGGGCAAGATTTGCGCAGCATTGGGTACTCTGGCAAGATTGTGTCGTTCGAGCCGTTGAGCAAAGCGCATGCGGCTCTTCAGAAAACCGCTGCCGGCGATGCGCTTTGGACAGTTGCGCCGCGCGGTGCGCTGGGTGCCGAGCCGCACACCACCGAAATCAACATTTCGGGCAACTCCGAAAGCAGTTCGCTTTTGGCCATGACAGACGTGCACACCAAAGCTGAGCCGCAGTCGGCGTACATTGGCAAAGAAACGATTGAGGTCACGACGCTTGCACAGTACTTCGAAGCGCACCCCATCGGCAAGCAGCGGGTGTTTCTGAAGACCGACGCGCAGGGCTACGACCTGCAGGTCATCAAAGGTGCACAGGACCAGCTACAGCATATCAAAGGCATTTACTGCGAAATGGCGCTGGCCGATGTGTATGCCGAGCAGCCCCGTTTCGAGGACTTCCACGCTTATCTCACTAGCGCCGGCTTCACGCTGCTGGGCTTCACGCCCGACTTCACCGACCCGGATACGGGACGCATTTTGATGCAGAACGGGCTTTATGGTCGGCTATAAGCCGTTGGCTCACGGGCGCGAGTAGTTCGGCGCCTCGCGGGTGATGGTCAGCGAGTGCGGGTGGCTCTCGCGCATACCGGCGTTCGTGATCTGCGTAAAGCGCGCGTCTTGCAGGCTGGCGATGTCGTGCGCACCGCAGTAGCCCATCCCGGCGCGTAGGCCACCCGTCAGTTGGTGCACCACCTCGCGCACTTTGCCTTTATAGGGTACGCGGCCGACGATGCCTTCCGGGACCAGTTTCTTGATGTCAGCCTCTACGTCCTGGAAGTAGCGGTCTTTGCTGCCCGCCTGCATGGCTTCGATGCTGCCCATACCCCGATACGACTTGAACTTGCGGCCCTCGTACAGGATCGTCTCGCCAGGCGATTCGTCGGTGCCAGCAAACATATTGCCGACCATCACACAGCTGGCACCGGCAGCAATGGCCTTGGGCACATCGCCAGTTTGTTTGATGCCACCGTCGGCGATAATCGGGATGTTGGCGTTCATGGCGACGTTAGCGGCTTCCATCACGGCGCTCAGCTGGGGCACGCCCACGCCGGTTACGATGCGGGTGGTGCAGATACTGCCCGGCCCCACGCCGACTTTCACGCAGTTCACACCCGCTTCGATTAAGGCTTCTGCACCGGCTGCTGTAGCTACGTTGCCGCCGATGATCTGCAGGTCAGGGAAGCGCTCGCGGATTTCGCGGATCATCATCAGCACGCCTTTGCTGTGGCCGTGTGCACTGTCGATGGTCACCACATCCACCTCGGCGTTCACCAAGGCCTCTACGCGGTCGTGCGTATCGCCAGTGACTCCCACTGCCGCGCCTACTCGCAAACGGCCCAAGTGGTCTTTGCAGGCGTTCGGGAAGTTGCGTTTTTTCAGGATGTCTTTGTACGTAATCAGTCCCACAAGCGTACCGTCGTCATCCACGACCGGCAGCTTTTCGATGCGGTGCTTTTGCAGAATGGTCTCGGCTTCTTCCAGGGTGGTGCCCTCGGTGGTCGTAATGAGGTTCTCGCTGGTCATCAGGTCTTTCACCAGCGTGCTTTCTTCGGGCGAGTGGAAGCGCACGTCGCGGTTGGTGATGATGCCA
Organism: uncultured Bacteroidia bacterium; assembly: GCA_964611815.1. Taxonomy (GTDB): domain Bacteria; phylum Bacteroidota; class Bacteroidia; order J057; family CAZTEZ01; genus CAZTEZ01. Next base: position 24,968 of record CAZTEZ010000003.1, read on the forward strand.
ATGAGCTTTTTCTGGTTGTCAATCACCGGAATGCCGCCGATTTTATGATCTGCCATCAGCCGGAAGGCCTCTGCGATGGTGTCGTCAGCGCCCAGCGTGATGGGGTCGACAATCAGTCCGCTTTCATAGCGCTTCACCCGGCGGACGTGGTCGGCCTGGGCGTCAATGCGCATGTTTTTGTGCAGGATGCCGATACCGCCCTCAGCCGCCAAAGCAATAGCGAGCTGGTATTCGGTCACCGTATCCATAGCCGCCGAAATGACGGGGATATTGAGCTGAATATCAGGCGTGAGCTGGGTGGAGAGGTCTACCTCGCGGGGTAGGACTTCGGAATAGGCGGGGACGAGCAGTACGTCGTCGTAGGTGAGGCCGGGGGTGATTTTGTCTTCTGTCATCGAACGTCCACTTTTGGCAAAGTTAGACCTAGGCTTTGCGCGAAGCAAACCCGAGCCATGAATTCAGTGTGACGAATGCAAAAGAAAAAGGGTGCAGCAGGAACTGCACCCTTTTTATGCTTGAGTAAACGAGTTAAGATTTACTGCTTCATGATTTTGTCAACGAGCAGGCCTTCAGTGGTTTGCACACGCAGCATGTACACACCGGCAGGCAGGCTGCTGATGTCCAGGCCGTCTTTTGCTCCGGCAACTGTCTGGCTCAGCACGCGGCGACCAGCGAGGTCAACCACTTCAGCCTGTTGCAGTTGGCCGTTGGTGTGGCGCAGTTCGATATTGACGATACCGTGGCTCGGGTTGGGGAAGATGCGGTAGTGATCGCTGCTGAGCTGAGTCAACTCCTGACGAGAAGTGATCGTCGGCAGGTCGAGCACCTTGAACATGCGGGGGGCGAGGAAGTCGACCGTAGAGTCGAGATACGCCAAGGCAGATTCGTAGGCTACAGGGTTATCCGGCAAATCGTCGGGGTCGGGACCATCCAAGTCTTTGTCGTAATACGCGTATGGCTGGAAACCGGCGCCGAAGAACGGCAGCAGTCCAGGCTCAACGTCGCCAGCGAAATCTGGCAGCAGCACATCCTGGTTGCCAATGCTGGCACTGTAGGCCACCAAGTCGCCAGAGCCGGAAACTTCAACGACGGGCACAATGCCACCCGCCACTACGATGTCCGTACCGTAAGGCGTAACCTCGTCTTCCGTGCCATGAACACCCAGAATCGGCGGCATACCCGGAAGCAAGAAAGACGTGTCGAGTGCAGCGGCACCCATTGAAATCATCAACTGAAATTCATCCGAATACTCCAGGTTGCCGTAGCGCCCTTCGATGGGCCCTAGGAAAGTGGTGTCAACGTAGGGCACGTTGTTGGCATCCTGAATCTTAGGCTCTTCAAAAACAGCGTCGTAAGTATTCAGCAGGTACATGTGAATCGGGATGTAACCGCCGGCCTGCGAACCGCCGAAGG
>CAZTEZ010000004.1:0-23458 GCA_964611815.1 uncultured Bacteroidia bacterium
CGCCTGGGCTTCTCGCTGGGCCGGCTGGGCCGGCCGTGGTATTACACCGAGGATTTCACGGTAGCGCAGGCGCCGCAAGGTGAGGGCGTGGTGTACACCGCCCTGCACGGCTATATCCGTCAGCGTATCTGGCGGATTTATCTTGAAAACCAGACGACTTACCTCTTGCAAAGCGCCACGAGTGGCGGCCCACAAGAGCTGGTGGGCTACCTGCCCGAGCTCTATGGTACCGCGCGCATCAGCTACCGCGACCGCATCTTCCGCAAAGCCGCCGATGTCAGCATCGGCTTGGAAGCCCACTACCGGACCGAATACGACGGTTACCAGTACGCCCTGGCCACCCAGGCTTTTTACCCACTGGCGGGCTACGACCCCAGCGCCTACGTCCGCATCGACGCGTTCCTCACCGCGCGGATTACGAAGGCCATGCTGTTCTTCCGACTGGTGCACCTGAATGAGGGCATGTGGCAGGCCGGCTACTGGACGACGCCCTTCTACCCGATGCTCAACCGCGCGTTCAGCTTCGGAGTACGCTGGCGGTTTTACGATTGATGCTACAGGTCAGTCGGTTGGCAGGGGCTGGTTGGTCCAGTCTTCGGCGGCGCCGCGGATGGCGATGACGATAATCAGCCTTTCGGTTTCCTCAATGGTGTAAAAAAGCAGGTGCTGTCTGTCAATCAGCGCCTTGTAAATGCGGCCTTCTGGTCGATTCAAAGGTGTTGCCAGGTAGGGTTGATGACGTAAGCGCTCAATCAGCGCATAGACTTGATTTGCAAAGCGATCAGCAGCGGCTTCTGAGTAGTTATCCTCAAGCCAATGAACCTGATTGAAAAAATCTCGTTCAGCTTGCGAGAGCAACTTAAACGTGAAAGCCTGCATTAGCTGTCGGCGTTGCGCTGCTGCTTATGGCTTTGGTACTTTTCCCAGACGTCTTCCCACGGTATACCCGGCTCGTGCTTCGATTGCTCTAGGCGCTCGTCCAGCAGTTTGAGCGTGGCCTCGTCGAGTTCGATATCCTCGCTGTCAGGTGTTTGTTGCACGTCAATACTATCCTGCAGCTCAGCGAGCAGCTTCTCGACAGCCGCGGCGGCGGCGTCGGTTTTGGTGGTGATGATATATTGCTTCTGGGGCATGATCTTACGCGTGTAGTTTCAATATAAAGAAGACGCCCTTAAAAAACAGAAACGGCTGCCGAAACGCTGTCGGCAGCCGCAGTGCTTTATTTCATAAGCGTTCGAACCTGTGATTTCAGGTACGGCTTAAAGCGATTTCTTACCGAGGTAAAAGTCTGTCAGCTCGACTGAATCATCGGCCAGCCGCTCATCCAACTCGCTGAGCGTCTTGGGCGGCGGTACGATCACTTTGTCGCCCTCGCGCCAGTCGAGAGGTAGCGCACAACTACACTCATCAGCGGTTTGCAGCCCGACGAGGGCACGTTTGATCTCGTCCATGTTGCGGCCGACGTTCAGCGGGTAATACATGAGCAACCGAACGTTAAACTGTGGGTCGATGAAGAATACGGCCCGTACAGCTGCAGTGGCGTTTGCTTTTTCGTGGAGCATGCCATACAATTTCGCGACTTTCATGTCGATATCTGCAATGATCGGGAAGTCCATGTACACGCCCAGCTTTTCACGGACATTCTGCACCCAGGCCACATGTGAATGGATGGAATCGATGCTCAAGCCGATCAGCTTGGTATTCTTTTCTGCAAACCATTCCTTTTCTTTGGCAAAACCAGAAAGTTCTGTGGTGCAAACCGGGGTGAAGTCGGCAGGGTGGCTGAAGAGAATGACCCAGTTGTCTTTGGCCCACTCCGAAAACCGGATCGGTCCTTGCGTGGTTACTGCTTCAAAATCGGGCGCTTTCTCACCGATGAGGGGGAGGGTGCTGCGTTCCTGCACTTCAGGTTGTTGTTCTTGGTTGTTCATGATGATCTTGGTTAGTGTTATTGAACACTACAAGAATAACTATTACCTGCGAATGGTTCTCATTTAGGCCGAGTGCGCGTGACTTGCGTCACTCAGTCGGTTGGCAGGGGCTGGTTGGTCCAGTCTTCGGCGGCACCGCGGATGGCAATAACTTGCACACGTTGTCTTTCTTCCATTACCTGATAAAACAAGAGTATCTCCTGCGTCAAAATCGCTTTTCGAAGGTGGGCATGTGGTGGCGGTAAGCATTGCCATTGCCAGGGGTTGCGCACCAAAAGCTGCATGACCTCGCGAAAGCGTTCCAAAATGTTCGCCGCTAATTCGCGGGAGCGATGTTTGATATGCCAAGCGATAATCCGGTCGAGGTTTCCCTCTGCTGTGGGCAGCACTTCAATGGAGTATCCCGCGTCCATCAAAGGTCGTATTTCGCTTTGATGCTCTTATAAACCGTTCCCCAGTCTTTCCCTCGCACACCGCTTTCTGCCTCTCGCATCCCTTGCTCGATTGACTTTAGGGTTTGAGCGTCTATTTCAACAGTTTCCTGCACGTCGATACTGTCTTGCAGCTCAGCGAGCAGCTGTTCGACGGCCGCAGCGGCGGCGTCGGTTTTGGTGGTGATGATGTAGTGCTTCTCGGGCATGATCTTACGCTTGTACTTTCAATATAACTAAAACGGCGGCTCAGTCAGTTGGCAAAGATTGGTTGGTCCAGTCTTCGGCGGCGCCACGGATGGCGATGATTTTTACGATAGCGTTCAACTCATCTATAGTATAGAACAACAAAAGGCTTTTGTCAATGACAACCTTTCTGATTGGTAGTGTTTTTCCCGTTACAAGCGGCCACCATTTCGGCTGTTGTGCAATCAGCCTTGAGTAGTGCCGGATACTCGATTCGAAATCATCAGCTGCCAGATCGCCACGATGCTGCTGCAGCCAGGCGAGCTGATTCAGATACTCGCGTTTAGCAAATGACGTGAATACCACTTCTAGCCGCTTCATTCCCCGTCTTTCGAGCGCATTCGACTTAGCATTTCTCGGCCCTCCTGAAGAACTTCCTCTAAAGGAATACCTGCCTCGTGTTCCGATTCCGCGAGTCGCTGCTCAAGCATTTTGAGTGTCGCCTCGTCAAGTTCGATATCCTCGCTTTCGGGTGTTTGCTGCACGTCAATGCTGTCTTGCAGCTCAGCGAGCAGCTGTTCGATGGCCGCAGCGGCTGCGTCTGTTTTGGTGGTGATGATGTAGTGCTTCTGGGGCATGATCTTACGCTTGTACTTTCAATATAACTAAAACGGCGACTTAATCGGTTGGCAAAGGCTGGTTGGTCCAATCTTCGGCGGCGCCGCGGATGGCCTTTATCTGTACCTCACGTTTTCGCCTTTCAATGGAGTAAAAAACCAGCGTATCATTACGGAAAACCAGTCTGTGATAATCAACCCTAGCAACTGTAAAGCGCTGCCACCGCTCAGGCCATCGTCGCAACCCGCGAAGTTCAGATTTGAGTGCCAGTAGTCATGCTCTGGTATGCTGCTCACCAATCTGATCGACTCGCCACTTGACAATGCGATCCAGATCTCGAAGCGCTGAACTGGAAAGAAGTACCGTGTATGCCTGCGATTGTTCAGACACCTTGCATCAAGAGAAATGCGTATGCTCCAGCTGGTCAAAAGCCACTTCTATTGAGTGTAGCTGATGTTGACCGCTCTTAAGTAGCTGCTCCCGCTTCTTCAGTTCATGAGCATCAGTCGGCGAAAGCGTTTGTGTTTCCTGCACGTCAATGCTGTCGTGCAGCTCATTAAGTAGCTTCTCGACGGCCGCAGCAGCGGCCTCTGTCTTGGTGGTGATGATGTAGTGCTTCTGGGGCATGATCTTACGCGTGTAATTTCAATATAACGAAAACGGCGACTTAATCGGTTGGCAAGGGCTGGTTGGTCCAGTCTTCGGCCGCGCCGTAAATCGCCAGGATGTGAACAACAAACCGCTGTTCATCAGGAATATACAGAATGACCGTGCGCTTGTCCATCACCGCTTTTCGTACCCGGCGATTGTTAATCTCTATAACTGGGCCTATAGAGGGTGAAAGGCGAATCAGCTCCAGAAATTCATAAAATCTGGCTTCAAACAGATCGGCTATACGGTCAGAGCGCTCAACTTCCAACCACATCAGCTGGCGTTGGAAGTCACGCATCGCACTTGGTTTGATCGAAAGTTCAAATCGCGCCTGCTCAACCATTCATTTTTTCAGCTTTTCTGAGTTTGCGCCAGGCAGCCATCCGGGTTTTCAGTTCATCCAAACTAATGCCCTCACTCTCCCCGGCCTCAATGGCCTCCAAATCGCGGGTGATGCGTTCGGCGAGCTCGGGGGGGACATCCAGCTGCTCCATGTGCTCCGGGGCGGGGTCAATCGCTCGGATCTCCGCGCCGTGCGCGCGTAACTCTTTCAAAAACTCCAGCGTGAGCTCCTCTTCGTCGATCGTGATGATGTACTGCTTGGCGGCCATACTTCAAGTTACGGTTTTTTCTTGCTCAGACTCAGCCGCAGGGGCGGACTGCCATTCGAAGCGCTTGGCGGGCAGCAGGCGGTCAATGAGTGGGGTGAGGGGGGCGGCGAAAAAGAGCGTCCAGATGACCGCCGTGTGTACATAGGCGCTTTCGGCCACCAGCCCCGGGATGCTCACCACAAAGGCCCCCACGCCGATAAGCACCGCCCAGATGATGCGCCCAAGCCGGTGGTCGGGAATGCTGCGGGGGTCGGTGACCATGAAAAACGCGAACAGCAGCAGCGAACCGTTCGAGAGCTTGTGCAGCCACACGTCCGTCTCCCAGCCCAGGCTCAGCACCGATCGGATGTACAAGAGCCCCGCAAACGTCACAAGAAACGCCACCGTGGTGTCCAGGCGACCCACTTTGCGGGTGATGAGCATGCCAGTCGCGGCGAACAGGAACACCATCAGCGCGTCGTGGCCCCACTGCCCGGGCGACACCCAGGCATCGCCAGTCAGAAAGATGGCGGCGATGATGCCGAAGTTGGCGGGGTTGAAAAAGTGCTTTTTCTGGTAGCGCAGCGTAAACTTGCTCAGCAGCGCAAACGTGACGGCCAGCATCAGCGTCAGCGTGCTATTGGCCTTGAGCAGCAAGCAGATCCCCAGGCTCGTGATCAGCCCGCTGAGCAGCGAGCGCCAGCGAAACTTACTTACACCTTGCGTGACAATCATGAGCGTGCCCTGCACCACAATGGCCGTCGACAAAATCGCGGCGTACTGCCAGACGTTCGCATACCAGCCGAGCGCCAGGATGCCGAACACCAGAAACGTGCCCAAAAACAGCACCTGATACAAGCGCGGGTCGAAGCTGGGCAAGCAGCGGGCGGGGTCAAGCAGCAGTGGCTTACGGGTATCGGTCGAGGAAATGGGCATGGTGCGCATGGTAAGATAACGTACAAAGCCGCGCAAAAGTCTGTGAGGTCAGCCGGAGAGTGGCAAAGGTCTGTGAATTACCAGCGAGCTTACTGCACGCGAACGTTGCTCCGGCAAATCCATTTCCGTAAATTTCGCCTACCACTTCATACTATTGCGCATCATGATCAAGATTGGGGTTATCGGCGCCGGACAGCTCGGCAGCATTCACATCAAATTACTGAAAGCACTCGCTGACTTCGAACTCGTTGGCTTCTACGAAACCGACGGCGCTAAATCGCGCGCCATGAAGCAGGAGTACGAAGTGGAACCCTTCGAGAGGGCCGAGGAGCTCGCCGAGGCTTGCGATGCACTCGTCATTGCCTCGCCCACCAAAACACACGCCGATTACGCACTGCAATTCATCCGGCAGTTCAAGCATGTGTTTATCGAAAAACCCGTGACCGCCGACCCCGACGATGCCAAACGCCTGATGAAGCTCGTGAAAGAAGCCGAGGTGGTGGCGCAGGTGGGGCACGTCGAGCGCTTTAACCCGGCGTATCTGGCGGCTGTCGATTACGGCCTGAAACCTAAACTGATCGACGTGCAGCGGCTGATTCCCTGGTCTGAGAAAGGCGAAGACGTGTCTGTGGTCTACGATCTGATGATTCACGATATCGACCTCGTGCTCAAGACCGTCGATGCGAACGTGAAGCGCATCTCGGCGAACGGCGTGAGCGTGGTGGGCAGCGACCCCGACATCGCCAACGCCCGCATCGAATTTCACAACGGTTGCGTAGTGAACCTCACGGCCTCGCGTGTGGCGATGGCCAACCGCCGCGAAATGCGCGTCTATCAGCGCGATGCGTATATCACGATCGACTTCCTGGCACAGCAAACCGAAATCGTGCAGGTGAGTGACGAGACGCCTAAGACGGGTGGGCAAGCACTAGAGGTTGGCGGGCAAACCCGTTTCCTCGCCCCCCACCAGCCGGAGATCCAACAGCTGGACCCGGTTGAGGCCGAGTTGAAAGCTTTCGCCAAGGCCATCAAAGACAAAGACGAGCCGCCCGTAACCATCCATGAGGCGCACCTGGCGATGGAAACGGCGCAGAAAATCATGTCGGCCATCGAGACACCTTCTGTTTAAGCGCCCCCTGTTTGCTCAATCTAGTTTAGGTTAGGCGTACTAGACTCAGCTGTCCCGTTTCTCTGAATGATAAGCGGCAGAAATGCGTTCTAATAATCGAGTTCCCTCTCGATTAACAATTCCCTTTTACCGCTATTTATGTCAAACAGTGTTTGGTGGCTGGTCGGCCTGACGATCATCGTGCTTATCCTTGGCGGTCTCACACTGCCCTCACTCATCGAAATGTGGGTGCAGTCGAAAGTACGCCGCAAACTGGAAGGCATGGGTGATTTTGAAGGGAAGTTCGAGAAGCTGGACTTGAATTTCACTCGAGCGGGCTTCGAAATCCACGCCCTGCAACTCGACACCCGCGAAAACGACTTGCCCGAGCCGTTTTTGCGCGTTGCCACCCTGACTGTTGAGCTCAATTGGGCGCAAACCTTGCAGTATCGACGGCTCATGGGGCGCATGTGGATCCGGCGTGCGAAGCTGAACGTTGTTGTTAACCGAAACGAACAGGACACGGATGAGCGCCAGGAAGAGGTTGAAGCTGAACAACAAGACGACGAGGAGGAAGGCGGTTTTGAAGCGACCGTAGAAAAAATCTTCCAGGGCGTGTCCAACTTCGTGCCCTACCCAATTGACTCACTGGTGGTTATTGACGGTGAAGTGCATGTCTACGAAACCTATGCCGCCACGCCCATCGATATTCACATGTACGATATTGACGTCTGGGGACACAATTTCCAGCGCAAACGCAAAAAGGACAACGCACTGGTGGCCGATCTCGATGCTTCGATGAAAACCGTGGGTGAAGGCCGTCTGTCGGTGGAGATGTCGTTCGACCCCTGAAACCCGCAGTACACCCTTAGAGCGAAGCTATTACTAATGAATCTGCAGCTCCGAGCGCTGAATCCCATTCTTCGGCAGTACACCACGCTCGATGCCGACACTGGTATACTGGAGGCCTACGGGGAAATCGCCATCGCCGAAGAGCGTGTTCAGGGCTATTTGAAGCCTTTTCTCGACGAACTGATACTCACCCGCAAAACCGAACGCCGGCCGTTTCTACAGACGATCATCGAAAAATCGCTGGATGTCGTAATCGCTGGTTTGGAAAATGAAGGAGAAGAAAGCCTCGCCACGGTCATTCCCATTGAGGGTAAGCTGCGCGGCCCCGGCTTGGGGTACATGCGCTCGCTAATGACGCTTATTCAGCACGGGTTCGTGCAACAGTTGATGCGCGACTACGACATCGAGATCGACCAGCGCACCGTCGACAAACTCAGGCGCGAGGCGGAGCTTCTGGGCTAAGAGCCTGTTGGGATTTGGCGAAAAGATGATTTTCGAGTGGGTTTGAGATGAATTTCAAGGCGAGCAAAGTGGACATATGCCTTCGTATAGGCCATTTTGCTTAACGCCGAAATTCGCTCTAAACCGCCGAAAAGGGCTTAATCGCTAAATTTCAACAGGCTCTAAGCCAACGTTCTTACTTAAACTCGTAGAAGAAGTCGACCCACACTTTTTTGGGCTCGCCGTCTTTCACAGCCGGGCGAAACTCTGCCGACTCCAAGGCTTTGGCGACCACATTTGAGAGCGCCTTATCGGGGCTGCGACGAATGTAGTGCGAACGATAGCGGCCATCGAGGCCCACCAGTACTTTGGCGTAAACTTTGCCTTTGGCGTTGGGGTAGGGCTTTTTGATCAGCGCGCGAACTTCTTCTTCGTTTTTGAAGACCGGCTCTTTGTCGACTTTTACGAACACATTTGGGTCGGGGTCGGGCGAGGTGTCAAACACATCATCGAGGTCGTCATCGAACTCGAAGTCGTCTTCAAAATCCTCAGTTTCGTTTTTCGGAGCCTTTTTGTCGCTCTTCTTCTTGACAGGGGCATCGGTATCATCCATGTCGCCTGCATCGGCCAAGTCGTCGTCAGAGTCTCCGCCTGGGCGCGCATCGGCATCAACCGAATCCTCGTCCATGTCTTCAGAATCATCCTCAGAGGCGCTCATATCGTCCGAATCAGAAGTTTCGGTGGCGTCCTCTTTGTCTTTATTTTCACCTTCTTCACCGGCGCAACCCGTGAGTGAGATGCCGGCCGTAAGCGCGAAGAAGAGCAGGAGATTAACGAAGCGTGTCATAATCAGCGTAATCTGGCGTTTGAAGTGAATTAGCGCAGCCCAAAAGTAACAAACATTTTGAGCAAATGCGCTGCGATTCGGCAAACCCAGAGTTTTGTGTAGTTGAAGAAACTGATTTCAACGCTTGCGTGTTTACCACAGTAACTTTTTTACTTCTGAGTTTTTACCAGCAGCATGCGCATTCCGAGCTACACCACCGTCGGCGGCACGTTTTCAGATACTTCCCAGCTCCGCAATGCCCTGACGGCGCTCGAAATCGTGAATCCCAAAACCAATGAACCCTTCACGGAGGCCATGTTGCTGGGCATTGGTGGTGGCCTGCACTTCACGTATTTCATTTTCGAATACGAGGCCACGGCCACGCTCGTGCTGCACGGGCGCTACGAAGACATCAAACAGGGCGCGCTGTTTGCAGAGCTGGTGTGTAGCCGCTTGGGGATTCCAGCTACCCGAAAAGAAACCAGTGGCGTGAAAGCCGCCCAGCGTCACCTGCGCGAGGCGCTGGAGCAAAAACGACCGGCACTTATTTGGGTCGACCAGGCTGCGCTGCCCTACCACAACCTGCCCGTAGAGCTCGAGCGTACGTTTTACCATGCCATCACGGCCTGTGGGTTCGAGGACAGTGACGTGCTGATCGACGACCTGGCACCTGAGCCCTGGCGGATGGACTGGGAGGAGCTGAACGAGGCGCGCAATGCCATTCAGTATGTCAACAACCGCCTGCTGAGCATCGGCCGGCCGGAAGGCAGTCTGCGCGTGCGCAACGGCATCGTGCTGGGCCTGAAGCAGTGCGTGGCGAACCTGTCGGACCAGGAGGTCAGCAACTTTGGGCTCGAAGGCATCCAGCACTGGGAAAGCCTGCTGTACGACACCGACGAGAAGAGCCGCTGGAACAAAATCTTCAACTCGCCCAAGCGACAATACAATGCCCTGCGCGATTTGTACAAATGCATTCGCCTGGGCGGCAACAAAGGCGGCAGTGGACTATTGCGTGGCATGTTCGCCGACTTTTTGATGGAAGCCGCGCCCATCCTTGAGGAGCCCGAACTGGAAAACATTGCCACGAAGTACCGCCGGCTGGAGTTCAGCTGGAACACCCTTGCCGACACGGCCCTGCCAGACGCTATGGGCTATCTTTCGAAAACCCGCAACCTGCTCGACGAGCAGCACAAGCTGCTATCGGAAAACGGCGGAGAAGCCATGGAGCGCCTGCGCGAAATTTCCGACGAGCTCTGGAACATGGAGATCGACGCCGACGAGCACGTCGCGAACGACGGCCCGCTCTTCGCACACCTGTTCAACGACATCCGCGACCAGCTCAAAAGCCTGTACCTGCAAGAGCGCTCGGCGCTGGAAGACCTGCATGAAGTCGTGCGTGGTTTGCGTGCGTAAAATCGGCGTTCGGTTCTGATTTTTTCAGAAAAAACTGAAACCCGTTGCGTTTTTTTGCGTAAAAAGTCAAACTGTCCTCCATATTGTTTGATGTTCGAAGGATGATTTATGACAAGCTCAAAGCAACCGATCGATATCTCGGCGCCAGATATCAAGTATGAAGAATTCAGGACAGAGGAAGATGTCGATCAGCATTATGCCTTTCGCGCGGCGCTTTACGGTAAAGACTACCCTATAAAAGAACGAGAAGATGCGGCAAGCAACCCGAGATATTTTGCCATTCGGAAAAATGGTGAAATCATTGCTGCAGTTGTTTCCACTGAAACTGAAAAGGGGGTTTGGGATCTTAAAAACCTGTCCGTGGTGGTTGATTACCGAAAAACAGGCCTGCTGGAGGCCATGCTTCAATACGCGGAGCGAGAAGCGATGCGTCATGGTGTGAACACCATTCGATTGCACAGCCGCGAGATCGGCATTCCGTTTTTCACATCGCAAGGGTATAAAGTTGAAGACTACAGTATGACCTTGCCCAAACGTGGGCGCTACTTCGAGATGACAAAAGCCCTGAGTGGCAATATTCCGATGTCGAAAGACGAGCTCATGGCAGCCTACCGGCCAGACTCGCCTTACGATGTGCGTAGATGTGCAGATGCGCAAGAGCTGAAGGCTTATTATCAACTGCGTTATGAAGTGCTGCGTAAACCCTGGAACCAGCCGGCCGACCCCCGGGACACGCCCGAAGAGTTGAAGTCTGTGCACATTGGTGCCTTCTTCGATGGCGAGCTCATCGGCTGCGGGCGTGTTTTCCAGCGTGATGACGATGTGGTGCAGATTCGCTCGATGGCCGTCTGCGAAACGCACCGCAGAAAGGGGGTAGGCGAGCGCCTACTGGTGCGTTTGGAGCAGGAAGTTGTAAAAATGGGGGCCTTGCGCGTGATGCTCCACGCCCGTGAGAACGCCGTGCCATTCTATACTCGCAACGGCTACCAACTCATTGAGCGCAGCTATTTGCTGTTCGGCGAAATCCAGCACTACGAAATGCAGAAGGAGATGATTTAGGCCGCTTCTGCCGCTGTTATGATCTCCAGAAAGCTCTCCGCTTTCAGGCTGGCGCCACCAACCAGACCGCCATCAATATGCTCTTGCGCAAATAAGTCTTTCGCATTGGCAGGCTTCACGCTACCACCGTACAAGATCGTTGTGTCCTCGGCCAACTGCTCTGAAAAATGCTCGGCCAGCGTCTGGCGGAGTGTTTGATGCACCGCATTGGCATCTTCAGGGGTCGCGGTTTTGCCAGTGCCAATGGCCCAAATGGGTTCGTAGGCCAGTACGACTTCACGGAGCAGCTCGGGCTGCAAATGAAACAGCCCAGCTTTTAATTGGTCGGTCACCACCGCCTCGGTCTCGCCCTGTTCGCGCTGCTCGGCCGTTTCGCCAACACAGAAAATGGGCTTCAGGCCGTACTCCAGCGCAATTTCAACCTTGCGGCTGAGCATCGCATCGCTCTCGCTAAACTGCTGCCGACGCTCGCTGTGGCCGATGATCACGTACTCGACGCCCAGGCTTTTCAGCATCGGCGCCGACACCTCGCCAGTATATGCGCCTTTGTGCTCCTGGTGCAGGTTTTGCGCCGCTAAGTGAAAGCCCTGCTTGTTGTCAATCAGATGGTGCACCGGCGACAGAAACGGGTGGGGCACGCCCAGCACCACCGGCACACTCGATTGCTCGCACCCCTGAATCAGCTCGGCGACCAGCGCGTCGGCTTCGGGTTGCGTCAGGTTCATTTTCCAGTTGGCGGCGACGAGTTTACGGCTCATAGGACTTAGAATCGAGGGTATTAGAGGGCTTGCCGTATGGGCAATTGGCGCAAATATACGAGCTTTACGCCGCTATGGCCGATACACCGACTCCGAATCCGACTCCGAATCCGACCGCTGGCATTACTCCACATCAGGATACCATCGTTGCGCCCGCCACCCCGCCCGGCGAGGGGGCCATCGGTGTCATCCGGATCAGCGGCCCTGCTGCACACGAGATTTCAGACCGCTGTTTTTTGGGCAAAACCTTGAGCGCACAAGCGGGCCACACCGCGCATTTCGGGCGATTCGTGACGGAAGCGGGCAATGAACTAGACGAGGTGCTGGCCACCGTCTTTCGTGCACCGCGTTCGTACACCCGCGAGGATGTCGTGGAGTTCAGCTTCCACGGCAGCCCCTACATTCTCGAACGCGCCATGCAGACGTTTATCGCTCACGGCGCTCGCCCTGCACAGCCCGGAGAGTTCACCCAGCGCGCGTTTCTCAACGGCGCGATGGACCTCGCGCAGGCTGAAGCCGTTGCCGATCTCATCGCCGCGCGCTCGGCTGGGGCGCAGCAATTGGCTCTCGCCCAACTGCGGGGTGGGGTGTCGAACAAGCTCAACGCACTGCGCGAGGAGCTGCTGAATTTCGCCTCCCTCATTGAACTGGAGCTGGATTTCGCAGAAGAAGACGTTGACTTTGCTGATCTCGACGCACTGGCCCAAACCGTAGCCCGCACCCGCGCTGAAATCGGCAAGTTGGTCGCCAGTTTCGCCAGTGGTAACGCGCTGAAGCAGGGCATCCCGACGGTCATCGCTGGGAAGCCCAACGCAGGTAAATCGACGCTGCTCAACCGTCTGCTCGAAGACGAGCGCGCCATTGTCTCAGACATCCCCGGCACCACGCGTGACGTCATCGAAGACCGCCTTCTGCTCGGCGGTTATGAGTTCCGCCTGACCGACACCGCCGGTCTGCGCGACACCACAGACCCGACCGAAGCCATCGGTGTCGAGCGCTCTAAGGCCAGCCTGACGAAAGCCGCGGTTGTCATTTATCTCTACGATGCCACCGCCGAAACGCACGCTTCAGCGCAAGCTGACGTGCAGCAGCTCGAGTTACCAGAGAACGTTCATCTGCTGCTGGTCGCCAACAAAACAGACGCTGCTGACACCCCAACTGCACCCGACACCCTCGCCATCAGCGCCCTGCACGACACAGGGTTGGACGCACTGAAAGCCGCCCTTGTCGACATCGCCCTGTCGCTCGACCAGCAAGAAACGCAGCTGACCAGCCAGCGCCACCTCCACGCCCTGCGCGCCGCCGATGAACACCTCGCCGCCCTCTCTGAGGGCCTCGCTGTTCAGCTCACGGGCGACTTGCTGGCGATCGACCTCCGCGCTGCGCTTCAGCACATCGGCGAAATCACCGGCGAATTCACGACTGATGAAATCCTGGAGAATATTTTTTCTAAGTTCTGTATCGGCAAATAAATTACTCAACGGCAATCCGCCGCACACACACCCGGCCCTGCGTGTCAGTCAGTCGGAGGAGGTATATGCCAGATTGAGGCAGTGCTAGGCGATAAACCCGTTGACCGAGCAGCGATTGAGCTAACACGCGTTCTCCGGTGAGGTGGAAGGCCTCAACGCGGTGCAGCGCTGTGGCGCTGTGTATGCTAAGATCACCGGTTGTCGGGTTGGGGTAGATCGCCAGGGAGCCCGAGAAGGTGTTATGCCGGCTAAGACTTGTGTCGGTTTCAGCGAACGCGATTGTCAGCGATGTATCCCAGGACAGCGTGTCGCAACGGTTGATGGCAATGAAACTAATATCGAAAGTGCCGGTGTCCGCAAACGAGTGGGTCGCCAGGGCGGGGTAGCGCTGCCCTTCGATCAGCCAGTAACTGCTGTCCGTGAAGCTTATACCGGCCGCTAACTGGTACGTCAGGCTATCAAGGGAGTCAATAGTCGCGCTGGTGATCGCAAACGCGTTGGTATCCAGGCGATATTGCGACAGGTTGCTGAACACGATCGTATCTGCTACTGACTGCAAGAAACTCGCCGTTGTTGAGTCAAGACTGCCATGAAACGGGTTGCCACTGACACTGTCTTTCAACAAGGCGGCGTAGAACGTGCAGGCCGAGAGGTACGAGCCCGCATAGGCCGGGTGCAGGTTATCGCCCGTCCAAAGTGTCAACGTAGAATCAAGCTGGCGGGCGCGACGCCAGGCTTCGCCAACGGGTACCACGGGTATCTGCAGCTCATCCGCAATCGCCTGATAGACAGCACTCATAGTGTCCTGCGAGACCCAGTAGTCCGGGAGTGGCGCACTGCAATGCACATTGTTTGGGTCGCATTGCTGACCGCCGTTTTTCCGGGCGTAGACCTGAAACATCACGGTGCGCGAGCAGTTGGCACGGTTCACGTTATCAATGTCCCGAATCGCCGGGTACATATTGTTGTAGCGCCAATGGGGAATCAGCGGAATCTGGCTCTGCTCTTGTAAAATGACGTAATCCCAATCGCCGGCTGCCAGCTTGTTAATGCTCGTGGCGTTGCTATTCGCATGGTTTTCAAGAATCTCGCCGCCAGGGGTGCTCTGCTCGTAATACACAGCGATGCCACCCGAATCGGCCAGCGCCTGTACCAGGCCGGGGATGTCGTTGCCAAAAGTCAGGCTGTTGCCCAAAAACAACAGGCGGGTGGTGTCGGGTTGGGCCTGAGAGGTGGCGAAAAGGCAGCTAAAGAGCAGAAGGGTGGCGAGGTGGCGCATAAGGGTTCAGTTTGTGTCTTAAGTTAAAGTGCAGAAAAATAGCGTGTTGTCTGCAGCTCGGCACTCAACGGCTACAAATGGTGGCTCAATGGCTGTTGGGGCAATCTCACTCCTCCAACTCCAGCACCGTCGGTACGTGGTCGCTCATGCCGCACTCGCGGTGGATGTCGTGCGCGATGATGGCGTCCTGCAGCGGCTCGGTGACCAGCTGGTAGTCGATGCGCCACCCTTTGTTGTTGGCTTTGGCGCGGGCGCGGTAGCTAAACCAGGTATAGAGGTCGGGGTCGGTGTTCACCTCACGGAAGGAGTCGATGAAGCCGCTGTCGATGAGCTTGGACATCCACGCGCGTTCGTTGGGCAGAAAGCCACTGGTGTTTTTGAGGCGCACCGGGTCGTGGATGTCGATGGGCTTGTGGCAGATGTTGTAGTCGCCGACGACCACCAGCTTTTCGTCTTGCGCCTTTTGCGTCTGCAGCCAATCGTAAAAGTCGTCCATGAAAGCCTCCTTCACCTCCTGCCGCGCGTCGCCCTGCGAGCCGCTGGGCAGGTAGACGTTCACGAGCCGCACATCGCCAAAGTTGGCGGAAATCACCCGGCCCTCAACGTCGTATTCCGGTTTTTCGAAGCCGATCTGCACATTCTCCGGCTCGTTTTTGGCGTAAATGGCCACCCCACTGTAGCCCTTCTTCTCGGCCGAGTGCCAAATGGCGGTGTAGCCCTCGAGCGAGTCAGCGTAAAGGCGAAAGGCCTGCTGGTCGATCTTGATCTCCTGCAGCGCGAGGATGTCGGGCTGCTCTTCGGCCACCCAGTCGGCGAGGCCCTTTTTCAGTGCTGCGCGAATGCCATTGACGTTGTAGGTGCAGATTTTCATGTCAGCGAATTTAGCGAGAAGAGATGAACCAGAATTTTCAGAATTGACAGAATGGGGCAAATCTAAATCGTGGTACATCCTGAGCGGAGTTTGCGGAGCGAAGGACCTACACCTGCGACCATACGCTTATTAACACGAGGAGGTCCTTCGCCTTCGGCTCTCAGGATGCACCACTTTTACTTTCGATTTTCAGTTGTTACATCCTGAGCGGAGCTTGCGGAGCGAAGGACCTACGACTGTGACCTTAAGCTTATTAGCACAAGGAGGTCCTTCGCCTTCGCCTCAGGATGTACCACTTTTACTTTCGATTTTCATCTGTTACATCCTGAAAGGAGCTTGCGGAGCCAAGGACCTGCAACTCTGATTGCCGTCCGCCAGTACGCGTAGGTCCTTCGCACTGAAGACGGTGCTCAAGATGTACCGGCGAATGAATCCCGTTAATCCTGCCAACAATCCTGAGAATCCTGGTTCTCCGTATCCTCATGCGGCAGCTTCTGCCCACAGTACGGGCAGTAAGTCGCGCCCTCGGGTATGGTGCCGGCTTTGGATTTCGCTGCTTTGCCTTTGCGCGCCTGTTCATCCTCCTCGATTTCCTCCAGCTGTTCGCTGAAGCCGGAGGCCAGGATACCCGTCGGCAGTGCGAACAGGCCGATGCCCAAGATCGCAATAATCGCCCCGAAAAACTTGCCCAGCGGCGTGATCGGGTACACATCGCCGTAGCCGACGGTCGTAAGCGTGGCCACGCCCCACCACATGGTCTGCGGGATGCTGCTGAAGGCCTCGGGCTGGGCCTTGTGTTCCACGGCATACATAACAGCGCTACAGATGTAGAGCATAAACACCACAGCGATCAGGCTGATGGTCAGCGCCTCGCGCTTCTGTTGGAAGACCAGTCCCATTTTGCGCATGGCACCCAGGTGGCGGCTGAGCTTGAGCAGCCGGAAGATACGCAACAGCCGTAGCGAACGCGCAATGGCGAAGTCCATCCCGAAATACCCGAACAGAATGCCCAGCCAAAACGGCGCAATGGCGATGAGGTCTACGAGCGCCAGGGGTGTGATCATATAACGCAGGCGGCCTTTCCAGTCGTCGTCGTACTTGGGGTCTTCGGGCGCCACCCAAACGCGCATGACGTACTCGCCCGTGAAAAACAGCACCGCAAACAGCTCGAAGCCCTTAAACGCCCAGAAATACTTCTCGTTGACAGACGGGATGGTCTCGAGCGTAAGCGCGACCAGGTTGAGCATAATCAGCAGCATGATGGCCGCGTTCAGCCACCGCCCCGGGCGGGTGTCGTTGGGGTTTTCCAGGAGCTCGTACCAGCGATCACGCGTTTTGTTGTACGCCTTCTGGATGCTCTCGCCCGTCTGTTTAATCTGCTTTTTCATCCGATGGGTTGCCGATTCTCAGCATTGACCGCAAGAAATTAACCATTCGCTACTAAACAAAGCATTAGGTATCTTAACTTCATGTTTAGAATGTACGTTCTCCAAAAATCTTGCGTTAGTTTTCTACCTACCCCACCTCTCGCTGGCAGGTGCACACACCACCTAAACACACTCCCATGAACAAACAGACTTTTTCGACCACCGCTGCCCTTGTACTCGGCACAATTGCCATCAGCGCCGTTTTTCTGGACGAATTATTGGCGTTTCCCATGCTGGAATACGTCGCCATTGCCGCCGGTGCGCTGGGCTTTGTGATGAGCCTGCCGCCGATGATGAAGCTCAACCGCACGCAGATTTTGGCACATGAATTCGCAGCGATTGCCGGTGGCGTGGCCATTGCGCTGAGCTTTGACCCACCCCACGCGCTGATTGGCCTAGTGCCGGTGCTGGCGATTTTCCCGTCGATGGCCATCCGCTTGCAGAGCTACCCAGCCCTCAACCGCACGACGGCCTTGTGGCTGGAGCCGGTGATGGCGCTGCTGATGCTCGGCACGTACCTCGCCGGCAATTTGTTCGTTGAGGGCACAGGCTGGAAGGGCTGGGTTTACCCAGCGCTGCAGATTTTGATGAGCCTGATGATTATGACGATGACCCTCATGGATCGTCTGACGAACCTGAAGAGCGTGAATGGCAGCTTCAAAGCGGATGTTGGCAAGCAAGCGCCCGATTTCGAACTGCCGGATGAAAACGGCAAGCTGGTGAAGCTCTCAGATTTTCACGGCCAGAATAACGTGCTGATCATCTTCTACCGCGGCGACTGGTGCCCGTTCTGCAACATCATGCTGCGCCTGTACAAAAAAGAGGCGCATCGCTTTCAGGACAAAGGCATCGTGATGCTCGCCATTGGCCCCGACGACCCACAGACCAACCGCCAACTCGTAAAGGCGATTGGCCTGCCGTTTCATGTGCTCTCAGACCCCGATTTGTCCGTCGTGAACCAATATGGCATCCGTGTGAAGAACCACAACCCCGGCAAAACTGGTGGCGAGAACGAAACTGACAGCCCCCTGCCTGCGTCGTTTCTGATTGACAAAACGGGCACCGTGCAGTTCACCTCGCACCCCGCTCGAGTGGGTGAGTTTCTGCGCCCGGAACTCATCTTCCCGGTGCTCGACCAACTGGAACGTCAGCACAAGCCGCAAGCTGCATGAGCTTGACTCTCAAAGTAATTCGCCCTCGGCTGTAACCAGCTGAGGGTTTTTACGTATTTAACGGTCGTGGTTTTCTCTATGAAAGCCGAATCACCTTTCAACACCTTCCAAAACAGACCTTCATGAAATACAGCTTTAAAAGCATCATCAGTTTGGTGCTCGCACTGGTTGGCGGCAGCCTCTACTTTTTGGGCTTCCCTACTGCCGGCCTAATCGTTATTGCGATCGCCCCCGCGGGTGCCATGCAAGAGACTGATAAAGTCACTGGCCCATTGCAGTTTGCGGCGTTTTATATCTCTGCTGGTGCCACGGCCTTTTTCGCGTCGGTGCACGCCATTGAGGCGGGCTACCAGATTCCGGTGGCCGGGCTGGGCCTGCTGCTGGGCACCAGTATCGCCGTGCTGCGCATGCAGTTTTTCGGCTTCATCACCCACACGCGCTTCAACGCACTCGAAATCGCGCTTACGCCCATTCCGCTCACGCTGTTTGTGCTAGGTAACGCGTTTCAACCCATGGGCTGGGAGGGCTGGATTATCGGGGCGATTTTCCTGCCGGTGCAGATTTACAGCAACCTCGCCCAGGCCTTCGACGGACTGACCGTCAAACGCATGGCCAAAAGCGGCTACAAAGTGCAGGTCGGCGAACAAGCGCCGGGCTTTACGCTGAAGAACCACGACGGCCGAGAGATTTCGCTCGATGACTTTAAAGACAACAGCCATGTGCTGCTGCTCTTTGTGCGCGGCGACTGGTGTCCGCACTGCCACATGATGCTGCGGACGTACTCCAAGAACGTCGACAAGTTCAAGGCACACGGCATTCACCTGCTGGCCATTGGTCCCGACCCCGTGGGGGTGAACCGCGAGATGGTCGAAAAGCTGGGCCTGAACCACGACCTCTGCGAAGACCCTGGGCTGGAGATCGCCGGTACGTATGGCATCAACCTGCGCGAGTACGACTCGGCCTGGCGCATGGAGTACGAAAAGCCAGAGTTCATGAAAAACGAGGGCACGCCGCTGCCAGCCGCGTTTTTGGTGGATATTAACGGTGTCATCCGCTACACCTCGCGTCCCGACCGCGTGGGCGGTTACCTCGACCCGCGCACGATTTTCCCGGCCCTTGAAGGCCTGGAAGCCAAGCCCAAAGCCGCCGCCTGAACAGCATCGTTTAGCAGACGGCTACTGCACCAGACATTTTTCGTTCAAAACTGAAGGGCTTTTTCAAACTAGCTGGAGTGCCCTGAACGTGAGGGAATTTTGGTTTGTAAGTCAGTTACACAACCGATTTACCTCTCAACAATCCCTTCAGCTATGAACATTAAACTACACCCCGCCAGCATTGCGGCACTCGTGCTCGCGCTTGGCGGTGCCTCGCTCTTCTTTTCAGGCTTCATCATCGTCGGCAGCATTCTGCTGACCCTCGCACCGCTTTCGAGTATGCATGGCCTCAAGACCAACACCCGCAACGCCGATTTTGCCGTGCATTACATCGTGGGTGGTGCCATCGCAACGGCCATCTTTTTCACAGGTTACGCCGCTGGCTCGGTGTTGCACCTGGCAGCGGTCGGTACGCTCCTGGCGACGTGCATCGCAGTGCTGCGCATCCAGTTTTTCGGCACACTTACCCACACGCGATTTAACCGACTGGAACTTGCCATCGCACCCGTCCCAACACTGATTTTTCTCACTGGCATGGCTATTGAGCCGCTCGGCTGGCAGGTCTGGATGATGGGCGGCATCGTGCTACTCGCGCAGCTTTACAGCAACATAGTGCAGGCACTCGACGGTCTGAAAATCAAAGATATGGCTTCCGATGGCTACGAGGTGGAGCGCGGCGAACACGCGCCCGATTTCCTTCTCGAGAACCACCGCGGCGAGACCGTGAAGCTCAACGATTTCAAAGATGAATCGCACGTGCTGCTGCTCTTCGTGCGTGGCGACTGGTGCCCACACTGCCACATGATGCTGCGGAATTACTCCGAAAATATCGACGCGTTTGAGGCCTGTGGCATACACTTAGTCGCTATTGGCCCCGACCCGAAAGGCGTGAACAAAGCAATGGTCGAAAAACTAGGTCTGGAGTTCGACCTCTGCGAAGACCCCAACATGGAACTCGCCTCGCGCTACGGTATCCGCTTGCGCGACTACGAGAACGACATGGTGCCCAGCAACCAAAAGCCTGATTACCTGAACGAAGGCGAAGGCATTCCGCTGCCCGCCGCGTTTTTGGTGAATGACGAGGGTATCATCGCCTATACGTCACGCCCCGACCGTGTGGGTGGCTACATGGACCCCAACAAAATTTACCCCGCACTTGAGCGCTTGCAGCGCGATAGGAAGCACGCTCCTGTTGCGATGACAGCGCCCATTTAAACTAACTAGGCTTGCGGCAGCTAAATACAAATTTTAACAGCAGCCTGGCGAACATCGTCGGGCTGCTGTCGTATATTATACCGTTCGTACCTAAACTACCTCCAAGATGCACACTTTGGTTTTGGCAATCAACAACACGCCGCTGATTATTGGCCTGGGTGCCCTTGTGGCCGTGATGGCCGGTGTAGCGGCATGGTTGTTTCTTCGCGTGCAGCAGAGCACCCGCCAGTCGCGCCGTTTCAAAGAGATGACCGAAAGCAAAGACCGCATCATGCAAAAAGCAAACGATGCGGTGTTCGTGATTGACACCGTGAACGGCGGCATTCTCGACCACAACGAGCAAGCGGCGGTCTTTCTGGACTACACCTCCGAAGAGCTCTCGAAGAAGACGATCTTCGATTTGCACCCCCAAGAAATGCTGCAGCGCAGTTCTGAACGCATTGCTGATGTCTGGGAGCAGAAAGGCTTGGTGTACGAAGACCTGCCTTTGGTCGCCAAAGACGGTACAGAAATGCCCGTGGAGTGCAGCGCCAAGACGATTCCGTATCTCGAGCGCCCGGCGATTCTGATCTACGCCCGCGACATACGTCTGCGCCGCGCGATGCAGGAGGAGATTCAGCGCCAGAGCGACGAGATTAAGCAGAAGAACGAAGACCTCACGGATAGTATCGTGTACGCCCGCCGCATTCAGCGCTCAATTTTGCCACTGAAATCCAACGTGTTTCAGTCTTTCGAAGACGCGTTTGTGTACTACCGGCCCAAAGACATCGTCTCGGGCGACTTCTACTGGCACAGCGAGCGCGATGGCATTCATTACTTGGCGGCTGTCGACTGCACCGGTCACGGCGTGCCGGGCGCGTTCATGAGTATGTTGGGCTCCTCGCTGCTCAAGCAGATTGTGGAGACAGAGGGTTACCTGCAGCCGGGCAAGATTCTGGAGCAGTTGCACCTGCAGGTGCGAGCGGCGCTGAAACAGGGTGGCGATGGCGAAAAAACCGAAGACGGCATGGACCTCTCGCTCATCGCCTGGCACCCTAGCGAAAAGCGCATCGAATTTGCGGGTGCCTACAACTCACTCGTGTACTTCCGTAAGCAAGACGATGACACCTACGAAGAGGAGGTGTATAAAGCTGATCGCCAGCCCATCGGTGGGTCGTCAGATGAACGCCGCGAGTTTACGCAACATGACATTCAGGGTAAGCCCGGCGATGTGCTCTACATGTATTCCGACGGTTATCCCGACCAGTTCGGTGGTAAACGCGGGAAGAAGTTCATGGACAAACGCTTACGCCGGGAGCTGTTAGATATGGTAGACGAGCCCTTGGACCAGCAAGAGGCCAGACTTGACCAGATGATTAAAGACTGGCGTGGCGACCGCGAGCAGCTCGACGACATCCTCGTGATCGGCTTCCGAATCGGATAGTCCGATACAAAGTCACGATCTGCTCAACTTGGTTACGCGAATCAAGCCTGCTTTTCGATGAATGGCTGCTTTAGTTCGACGACTGTTGTAACGTGCTTATCCAAAGCCCGTACAATTGTGTACTTGCTCTAACAGCGATTCACTACCCATGTTCAACCGATTGAAACGCTTTTCTGCGCCACATCAAATCTTACTACTGATCACAGCACTTGCCGGACTGGCCTGTGTGGCGGCCGCAATGCCCACGCTGCTGCAGGCCTATGACTTTCAGGTGACGGATCAGATCATAGGCGCAACGCTCTTCTTGATTGCCGCCGGCATCTGCCTGCTGACCTTCTTTTTCAAAACACTGAACCGCCGCCCGGACAGCCTCAACTTTTTCATCGCCGGGCAGTTGAGTCTCCTGCTCTTCCTGGTGTCCAGTGAGGTGGAGCCGCTCGGGTTTGTCGTTCCGGCACAAGTCGGCATTGCCACGCTCGCTGTGGTGTATATTCAGCGCACGCGTCGCCGCAGCCAAGGCCAGGTTTCAACGCAACAGGTGGATTTACTTGGCTAAGACTAAGGTGTAGTAGCCCGGGCGGGCGTTTTTCAGGCGCGCCTTAGGTTTACTCGCCCCACTGATTTCCGCCTTCACCGGCTCCCAATCCGCTTCCAGTACGGGTTTATAGTGCAGTTCGAGTTTGGGCTTGCCGTCACTATCCGGGCGCATTTTGTCGGGCATTAGCGAACGGATCGCTTCGAACTCCACATCCAGCGTGGCCTCGGGCAAGGCCTGTACCTGCCAATACCCACGCATGCCGTTGTCGGCCAGGCGCTCCTTAGGCGGGTGCGGGAAGAAGACCACGTTCACCGGCCCGGTTTCCGATTTAGCAGGCAGGCCCTTTGGGAAGCGCAGGTTCAGGTAAGCCGGCTCCAGTTTCTCACCAATCCCGAAACTGCTATCCTGAACAAGATGACTGAGCGCGCCCTCTGCGATCTTCTCGTAAGGGTCAACGATTGTATACACCGGTTCGAAGGGCACCTGCGCGCGCAACACGAAATCGCCTTGGTAGCGCTTGGTTGTCCAGTCGAGCTCGAAACGCTCGAGCTTCACCTGACCGGGCTCCGCGCCTATGTACAGCACCTCAATATCCAGCACGGCCGGTAGGCCGGGCTTGCCACCGATGAGGTCGGCCGAGAGGAAATCTTCGACCATGTGCGTGACGTTATTAAACGTCGCCGTGCGCTTGTTGGGCCGCAGGTGGAATTGGTGCCAACCCGGCGTATATACGAAGGCCTCGGTGAAGAGCATCAGCCGGCTGTCACTTTTCGCCTCGTGGAAGCTCGACATGAAATGATAGGTCGTCGCGTTGCCGTAGCCGTGGCGCTTGAAGTAGGACTGCAGCGCCGGGAAAAACTGCCCGTCGCCGACGTAGTTGCGCAGCGTGTGGGCCACAGTCGCGCCTTTGTCATAAGTTGTGGAACCGTAGGTGTGGTCAGGCGGCATGGGGTAGAGCGGCAGGTAGTCGCCATCGGCCAGGTGCGAGGCCAGCACCGAGCGGTACTGAATGCTGCGCATATAATCGCGGAAGCTCGCCTCGCCGTTCACGGCCAGATGGTAGAGCGCCTCCGAATAGCGCGCCCAGCCTTCGTTGAGCCACATCTC
>CAZTEZ010000005.1:0-23323 GCA_964611815.1 uncultured Bacteroidia bacterium
CGCGGCGCTCATCGCCGCGGCGGTGGCGATGTACTTCGTGTACTCCACCACGCCGATTGATGCGTGTATTGTTTGTGTGAAGGATATTGGGACGAAATAGCACTTTTTTATTACCTTGACACAATGTGTGCCCAATCTGTGTTTCGACTATTTCTTCTCGTTTCGAGCCTGACGCTCGTAGTCAGCTGTCAGGAGAATAACGAGCCCGCGCCACACCACCCGATTATTGGCCAGTGGTGGTTTATCGACGGACTGCAATCAGATGTACTAACTGACCGAGAAGACCTGCCGCCTTGCCAGCAAGACGACTTGTTTGTTCTAGAACCCAATGGCGACTGGATCGATGATCAGCGGGGCACATTCTGCGGTAATGATAGCGCCAACATGGTTGGCAGTTGGTTAGTGGACTCCGAGGCCGGTCAACTTCGTCTTACAATGCAAGAGCATACGGAAATATTTGACTATTCAGTGGGTAACGACACTTTGAACATCAGCCTTAAATACCGTGTGTACGGTAATGTCATCGATAGCATCCATCCGATGGAGGGCTGGTCTGGGCGCTACGTTCGTGTGCAATAATCACTCAGCCTCCCCACCGCCCAACTCCGCCTTAATCTTCTCCGCCTTGGCCGGGCCGACGAACGCCTGCAGCTCATCGAAATCCGCGTTGCGGATGCGCTTGACGGAGCCGAACTCGTGTAGCAGCTTCTTGGCGGTCTTCTCGCCGATGCCCTCGATGTCCGTCAGCGAAGTCTTCAGCGTGCCCTTTTCGCGGCGCTTGCGGTGGAAGGTGATGGCAAAGCGGTGCGCCTCGTTGCGCAGTTGCTGCAACGTCTTAAGGGTGGGCGAGGTTTTGTCCAGGTACAGCGGCACCGGGTCGTTCACGTAAAACAGCTCCTCCAGCCGCTTGGCGATGCCGATCACCGGCAGCTTGTCCTGGATGCCCAGCTCCACGAGCACCTCAAACGCATGGGATAGCTGCCCCTTGCCACCGTCGATGAGTAGCAAATCGGGCAGCGGTTTCTCTTCTTTCAGCAAGCGCGAGTAACGCCGGCGTACGGCCTCCTTCATGTACTCGAAGTCGTCCTGGCCCTCCACGGTGCGGATTTTGAACAGCCGGTACTCGCTCTTTTTGGGCTTGCCGTCTTCGAACACCACGCAGGCACTCACGGCATTCGTGCCTTGCAGGTTCGAGTTGTCGAAGCACTCGATGCGCTTGGGCGGGTGGTTCAAACGCAGGTCGCGCTGCATGCGCAACAGCACGCGCTCGGTGTTTTCCTCGCGCTTTTTCATCCGGCTGATATTCGACTTCTCCTTCAGCGTCACGGTCGCATTTTTGATGGCGAGGTCCAGAATGTGCCGCTTATCGCCGATTTTGGGCACCGTCAGCCTTACCTTTTCGTCGAGCCCGAAGTTCTCGCTGAGCGGCACGTTCGTCAGAATCTCCTCCGCAAAATCCTTGCTCTCGGCAAACACCTTCGTGATCACTGCCTCCAGCACCTCGCTGTCGGGTTCTTCATTGCTGATTTTCACGGTAAAAGGGTGTGCCCGTACGATCGTCCCGCGCTCCACTTTGAAGTAGTTGACGACCGCGTACTTGTCATTCGAGGCGATACCAAAAGCCTCCAGCGCCCCCAGCTTTTCGGAGACGACGGTCGCCCGTTCCTTGTGCTTTTTGATCTGCTCCAGGCGCAGCTTCAGCTCCTGCGCGCGCTCAAAGTTCATGGCCTCGGCCGCTTCCTGCATGGCCTCCTGAAGGTACGTGATCACCGTGCCATACTGCCCGCGCAGTATCTGCTTAATCTGCTCGATGTCAGCATCGTAGTCCGATACGTCCTGGTAGCCCACACAGGGCGCTTTGCACTTCTTGATGTGGTACTCCAGACATGGGCGAAACTTGCCGGCCTGGATGTTCTCATCGCTGAGCTTCAGGCTACACGTGCGCAGCTTGTAGTTGTCGCGGATGAACGTCAGCAGGCTCTGCATCGTCTTGAAGTTGGGGTAGGGCCCGAAGTAAATCGAGCCGTCCTCAATGCGCTTGCGCGTTTTGAACACCCGTGGGAAGCGCTCGTTTTTGATGCAGATATAGGGGTAAGTCTTGCCGTCTTTCAGGTCGATATTGTAGCGCGGCTGGTGAGCTTTGATGAGGTTGTTCTCGAGCAGTAGCGCCTCGGTCTCGGAGTTGGTGATCGTAAACTCGAAATCGGCGATTTTCTTCACCAGCACCCGTGTTTTCATGTCATGGCCGGTGTCTTTCGTGAAGTAGCTCTTAACACGCTTGCTCAGGTTGCGCGCCTTGCCCACGTAGATGATGTTGCCCTTTTTGTCGAAATACTTGTACACCCCCGGCCGTGCGGGCAGCATGGCGAGGCGGCGGTCGAAGTCGTCGGTGCGTGGGGTGGGCATGGTCTGATGCTCAAAATTAAATTGTACATTTGGAATGTAATAAAGTACGTTTGAATCAAATGAAGCGGCCAAAAAAGCCCAATGGGACTCGGAAAAAGATTGATAACGTTGCAAGTCCTGCGTTAAAACAGCAGCTAGCGGATAACGTACTTTATGAATGCAAACCTACCCATAAGCCCCCCTTCACTGGAGATTCAGTTTGTCCAAAAGGCATCACGGATGAAGATGCGCTACAAATGTTAAAGCTAGGAATCAAAATGGGAACCTTCTCTCCACTTTATAACGGATTTCAACACCGTGGATTACAGTTTCCGAAAACTGTTTGGTATTACAGTGAACACTTCCAAGAGTACTTTCAAGCGCTTTATACCCATCAATCATTTTATCATGGCTTCCCAGTCAGTGAACACGAAGTTCCACCATCTATAGTAAAAGCTCATGAGTCAGCTTAAAATCACACCAGAATGGTTGGACGCATCCAGCAATCGCTATGAGGTGCCGCATTATGACGCTTCTTATGCCAGATGGAGTTTGATCATAGGGGATTCAGATGTGTCTTTTAACCGATACCGAAAAGATGGGCGCTGGCATTTTCGGGAAAAGATTGAAGGCACTTTATACAACTTTGCCGTTTGGGTCGCTGAAAATTGGTGGAACATCCTTTACGAATTCCCAAATAATTCTGCCGGGTATCGTCTAAGGCACTATTTACTTACTGGTAGATCGGGTACTGCTTTGCCGGATTTGAGGGTAAGCCGAATGGCAGACTATCTACTTATAGAATTGAATGAACACAAAGGGGATGCTATTTACCCTTTGGAATTCATCGATAGAACGCGAACGGCTGTTTCCATAGCAGATGCGGAGCGGGACCTGCTCGCTTTTCTGGATACTGTACACGATCGACTTGTTGACCAAGCAGCGGTTACGGAAGAGTTTGAGGCAGCTTATCAATTCATAAAGTCAGGTGATGAAGAGGAACAGCGCTTTTGCAAAGCTGCTGCTTTAGCGGGACTTCAGCCGTATGATGTTGAAGATTCGGTAGCAGAAGAGCTAATCGATAACTATGACCGCATCCCTATTGGTGTTGCAAATGAGTTGTTCCCAGCAGTTTTGGCGCAGGGGGCAACCCAAGCGTGGGGTGATGTTGAGAGACTCCGAAAAAAAGAGGCAAGTAGTCATCTGGGTGCTGAACAATTGCTCGACTTGAAGTCTAATTTACCATTGGTGAATTCCGCTGTAGTCCAGGAAAAGCCGTGGGCTTTTGGCTATCGTGTTGCACGCCAGTTGTTAAAGGTCTTAGATCTCAATGTAACTGCTGAGCGCCCACTTTCTGTGGATGGTTTACAAAAGCAGGTTTTAGGTGTGAGTCAATTGCCCAGCCTTCCGCGCATACATCCAAACATTAAGGGCTTGGTTGCTGCCGATACGCAATCAAATCCAGTTTTACACCAACTGGATGGCAAGCCTGAAAATGCGATTTTTTCGTTGGCAAGATCAGTTTTCACAGCACTGACCACCCCCCAGCAGCAAATCGGTCTTGTTTGTAGAACACGAACTAAGGCGCAACAAGCCAGTAAAGCTTTTGCTGCTGAATTCCTAGCACCTTCAATTGCCTTGAAGGAAGTTATTGAGAGCGATTACTATGCTGATATACTAGATGATGAGCAAGTTCAGGATATTTCGGACATGTTCAATGTGTCGAGTTTTGTGGTGAAGTATCAGATTCAGAATCACGATCTTGCTAAACTTGAAACGGAATCCGATGACGCTGCTGTTTTCCTGCAAAAACTAGCTACCTAATTCTATTAATATAAATTCATTTCATACAAACGACTTTAGCACCCCCATCGCCTGCTCCACATAGCCCCCGCCGAAAAGATTAACGTGCACGAGCAGCGGGTAGAGGTTGTAGAAATCCACCCGGTCATCGAAGCCCGGCTCCAGGGGGTAGGCTTCGTGGTAAGCGTCATAGAACTCGGGTGCAAAGCCACCAAAGAGGCGTGTCATAGCGAGGTCGCATTCGCGGTGGCTATACGCGACGGCCGGGTCGATAATCGCGGCGTAGCCACCGGGCCCGGTGACAAAGTTGCCGCTCCAGAGATCGCCATGGATCAGCGCGGGAGGTTCCTCGGGGCAAATCTCGCCAATGCGCATTTGTAAGTTGTCAAACTGCTTGACCTGGCTATTTGAGAGTGCGCCCTTGTCGCGGGCGAGTTTGAGCTGAGGGGCCAGGCGCTCGTTCCAGAAAAAGTCAGCAAAGCTGGTATGCCAGGTGTTCGATTGCGGCAAGCTGCCCATGTAGTTGTCGTGGTCGAGCCCAAAGCCAGACGGCTTCCCAGCCTTTGACTTGTAAAGGTGTAACTCAGCCAAGTCGAGCCCAAATGCTTTCCAATAGCCATCAGTTGTTAACGCGGCCGTATTTTCAGGCGTCAAATATTCTATGGCCAGAATTGCACCACCACCTTCTATTTCACGAAATCCGTAGCATTTAGGAACACGGATGGTGTCCGTTTGCCACAGCAAATCCAGCCCTTTGGCCTCCTTTTCGAGCATGTCAGCGGCGTAGTCACTCGTATTATACTTCAAACAAAGCTGGCCTCTTTCAAACCCGACCAGGCGCACTTGGTTAATGGAGCCTCCAGACAGCGGCTGAACCCGTTTTATGTTAAGGTGGTCGACGTAAACCTCCCACCATAGCGCCTGTAAAGCGTCTTCAACGGCCGTGGGCAAGCTCATGCCAGCTGTTGTTCTTCTTTAATCGTAGCTAATAGGTTCGGCATGCTGCGCTCGAGCATCTGATAGACCAACTCGAAGCCTTCCATGCCACCAGAGTAGGGGTCGGGCACCTCGCTTGCGCCATCGGTGGTGGGGTCAAACTCGCCCATCATCCGTAGGTTGGTCTCCAGGCTGCGCGATTTCATCAATCGCAAAGCGTGCTGCCGATTCGAGTCGTCCATGCAAATCAGGTAGTCGGCCTTGCGTATGTCCGAGGGTCGCAACTGCTTGCCGCGGCTGATGAGCTGGATGCCGTGCTTTTCAGCCGTCTCTCGCATCCGAGCATCCGGCAATTCGCCCTCGTGCCAGTTGCCCATGCCCGCCGAACTGACTTCAATCTTTTCACTAAGGCCTTCGTCTTCAACCAGTTTGAGCATGAGGCCCTCGGCCATCGGCGAGCGACAGATATTGCCCATACACATGAAGATGACATGCACCATTTCAATCATTTTTGAAGTTATACTGTAAACTTATGGAAACTTTTGCGGGGTATTCACCGGAAACTCCTAGATTTGGGCTCTACCCGACTTGCAACAGGGAAACGCCGATGAGCTGTTTTGGCAGCTTAATGGTTATTTAAAGTCATACTGCATGCCGAGGTAGAATCTTTTTTCGTATTTTGCGCTATCTGCAAATTCAGTTGTCAGGAAAATAGCTGTTTACTTATGAAGTTCTCTTTGAGACTGCTCACACTCTTGCTACTTGGAGCCTTTGCCGGACAAACGTCATCTGCCCAGGGAAGCTACAACTACTGGAGCCTCGGCCTCAGTGTTGCTACCATGCATTACCAAGGTGACTTGGATGACCACGGATTCCAGCCCTGGATTGGCTTAACTCGCTCTGAAGATGATGCCCAATGGGGTAGCCCCATTGATCTGTTGCGACCAGGGTTTGGCTTTCAGGCGAACTACCACTTTAACCCACACATGTTTGTAGGGTTCAATCTGAATTATGGTTGGATTGGTGCCGATGAAACGGAGGCTGTGGAGCCTGCTCGCCAGTTCCGTCGCTTGCACTTCCAGAACCAGATTTTCGAGGCTTCTGCTCTCTTTAATTATGAGTTCTTTGCTTCCGACCGCCATTACCGCTTCCGTCCGAATTGGTCGCCTTTTGTGTTCTTCGGTGTCGCATTGTTCTATCACAATCCTTATACCGAGTTACGTCTGTATGACCTTTCGAACTACCTGTACACACAAGGTTACAATGGCTTCGATGAGAACAACTACCAGGAGATGAAAGCCATTTTGGATTCCGATAACGGTGACTACAGTGCCGCCGTAAGCGATGCTTTCGAACAGTATTACGAGAACGACGAGCGCGTTTATCTGCAACCGCTTCGTACTGAGGGTCAGGGCTTGCGCGACAACACGCGTCCTGATGGCGATCCTCAGTGTAAAGACTGCGCGGACGATCCGTACAGTCTGCTCCAATTTGCAATCCCGGTAGGCATTGGTGTACGCCGTAAGCTTACCGATAAGCTTGATCTACGCTTTTCTGTTGGTTTGCGCAAAACCTTCACAGACCACATCGACGATGTAGGTTCAATCTACTATCCCGACCCGGACATTTTCTTCAACCGTTCTCCTACAACAGACGATCCGGCACTATCATACCTCTTGACAGACCGTTCTCGCTATCGCGAGACTGTTGGTGGCTTCAATGCTCATGAGGTACAACGGAATATCGAAAGTCAACCTGGCAGTGTCATCACAGAAGATAACGGCGGCGAATTCCGTGGCTGGACTTCACAAGATGATTGGTTTGGAACAATCAACCTGACCTTGACTTACATCCTTGACCGCGGCGATCGCTGCCCGAAGTTCAAGTAAACTTTTCTTGATACTGACTTAGAAGCCGCAAGCGTATTTCGCTTGCGGTTTTTTTGTGGCTCGACTACATTTTCACTCTGGATAAGAAAACTCAACGAGCGCTACATTCTGGGCTCTCTTGTAAATAGCGGGCTGTGGTGCGCTTTTTGGCCAGCGCAGTCAATCGTCAGCGAAAGGTTTGTCAGTTATCAATCGGACCAATACACGAGAGACTAACTGACCAAAATTGACGCAGATCGGCAGTGAGGCCGCTTAAGAGTAAGCCGCGTGAATCTAGTTCACGCGGCAAATCTTAGAGAGCAAACGCGCCTTTGCTGATTAGCTGGTGAGAAATGAAGTCAACACGCTACTCTTTGATCGCCTTATCAGAGGGCTTCCAAGGATGCCACTCCCCGGAGCTGCTGTTGCCGCAGTCCACAGTTTTGCCGGGCATGGTCTTGGTGTAGTCCTCGTTCCATTCCAGGCTCTCGATCATGTGCATCAGATCCGCCTTTATGTGCTTGATGACGGGCTTTAGCGAATCATTGCGCATGGCCGTGGCGAAGTAGAAGGAGTTCTCGACCGCCAAGTCTTCGCCATTGGTGATGTAAAACTGTGCCGATGTTGGCACCTCACCATAGATCTCGAATAACGTTCCGTAGCCGGCGGGGGCGTCGATTTGACTTTCATACACCCGGCCTTTCTGAGAGTGGCGGTAGATCATGCTGCGGTATTTTTCGAACGCCTGGCGCTCCGGATACTTTATTGAATCGAGCTCTTCGTAAGTGATGTGCCATTTGCAGGCGAGTTCCGGAAAGTCGATGTTCAATACACAGCTGTCTTCGGGCATCACGAACAGCGTACCGTAAGTGGGGTACTCAAAAGCCATCGGGCAGGCATCGCACGCGAACTTCTGATACTGATGCTCAGGCAATTCCAGCCGATGAAATCCCATCGGGCGAGGGGCACCCTCCAGGTCTTCGGAACTCGACCAGCAGCCCGTCAGGCTCGTACTGGCAATGAAGACTAGCGTGCAGAATATCAGTAGGTTGCGCATAAAAAGCGAAGTATCTAGCGTTCGTCGTACACCACCGAAAGCACCGTTTCGCCGACGACACGGAGTGTCACCGGATCGATCTGGTCGAGGTCATCATCGTGGGTGTGCCAGTGCGGGAAGAAGAGCTTCTGGCTTTTGTGACCCTCGGTGTGTATGATGTCGATCATCGGAATGCCCGCGATCTGGTTGATGTAGGTGTGGTCGTCGAGTACCATGCGGCTGGTCATGTACAAGAATAAGTCGCCGTGACCCAATTCGCTGGCCCGTCGCCAGACCTTGTCGACGACCTGTGGGGCGTACTCCAGCGAGGTCGGCTCCTGCAAGAACGTCGCGTCTTTGGCCCCGACCATGTCCAGGTTAATGCCCCAGCGCGCCGTATAGCCCGGTTTATGCGGGTTGCGCGCCCAGTATTGGCTGCCAAGCGCCCAGCTGTCTTCGGCCACACCGCTGGGATCGCCCCAGTCCTCGGCATCCCAAAGAAAGAGGTCTACGCCGATGTTCGGTGCTTTTTGCTGCAACTGACGTGCAATTTCGAGTAGTACGGCCACCCCACTGGCACCGTCGTTAGCGCCGGGTATGGGCTCAGCCCGGCGGTTGGGATCCACGTCTTCCTCGGCGATAGGCCGGGTGTCCCAATGCGCCGAAAGCATGATGCGGGCCTGCGCCTCGGGCTTGTAGCTTGCGATGATGTTCTTGATATTCAGTGTTTTGCCGCTGTAATGCTGCACGTTCGCTTCCTGGACAGTCACCTGCGCCCCATAGTCGCGAAACTTTTGTGCCATCCATTGAGCGGCCCGACTGTGGGCATCTGAGCCCGGCACCCGTGGCCCAAACGACACCTGCTTTTCGACGTGCGCATACGCCGAATCCGCGTTGAATGCAGGCGCCTGTACATTCGCTTTTTCGGGTGTAGCCGGTTGGTCGCCAGGTGTTTTCGTAACGTCTGTGCCACCGGTTTTGTCGCCACAGGCAACGAGAGCGAGCAGCAGCAATAAGCTGAACCAGCGAGTCGATATTATGTTAAAGCGATTCATGCGTCTGCGCGTTAGTCGGTGGTGTAAGTGGTGCCTTCCGGGCCGTCTTTCAGTTGGATATTCGCCTCGGCCAGGCGATCGCGAATGGCATCGGCCAGGGCGAAGTTTTTGTCTTTGCGCGCCTCCTGGCGAAGCTCGATCAGCACGTTCATGGCCGCATCGAGCTTGCCGGTGTCGGCAGCAGCTTCAGGCTGCAGGCCCAAAATCGTGATGGCATAATCATGCAGCAATTCGCGCAGCTGAATAACGTCATCCATGCTCGCTTTCGCGTCCTGCGTCTCAATCAAATTGATAATCCTAACCGCTTCAAACAGTTCGGCAATAGCCATACCGGTGTTGAAGTCATCTTTCATGGCCGCATCGAGGTTTTTGGCGATAGTCGCAATGTCCTCTTTCACAGTCGATTGCGGGTGGGTCGGCAGTTTGCCCAACTTTTTGATGCTATCCATCAGGCGCTTGTAGCCCTTTTCGGCGGCTTTCAGTGCGTCGTTCGAAAAATCGAGCGTGGAGCGGTAGTGCGCTTGCAGCGTGAAAAAGCGAACCGTCATGGGCGAGAAGCCCTGTTCGAGCAGCACGTGGTCACCTGTGAACAGCTGCTCGAGCGTAATGAAGTTGCCCAGCGATTTGCCCATCTTCTGGCCTTCGATGGTCAGCATGTTGTTGTGCATCCAGTACTTCGCCTCGTCAAATGGCCCCTCGTTGTGGTGGTGGCAGGCATTCGCTTGCGCGATTTCTGCCTCGTGGTGCGGGAATTTCAGGTCCATACCCCCGCCGTGGATATCGAATTTTTCACCCAAATACTTCGTGCTCATCACCGAGCACTCGATGTGCCAGCCCGGGAAGCCCTCGCCCCAGGGCGAGTTCCAGCGCATGATGTGGCGCTCGTCGGCGGCTTTCCAGAGCGCGAAGTCTGCCGGGTGGCGCTTTTCCGAAGCGCCGGTCAGGTTGTCGCGCGAGCCGGCCAACATCTCCTCAATGTTTTCACGGCCAGAGAGTTTGCCGTAATCATACGCCTCGCGGTACTTCGGGACGTCGAAGTACACCGAGCCACCCACCTCATACGCGAAGCCATTATCGAGAATCTGCTTCACGAACTCAATCTGCTCGATGATGTGCCCAGTCGCACGCGGTTCAATGCTCGGGCGCTCAACGTTGAGCGCGTCCATAAAGTGGTGGTAACGGTCGGTGTAGTGCTGCGCGATTTCCATCGGCTCCAGCTGCTCCAGGCGCGCCTTTTTCGCGATTTTATCCTCGCCCTCATCCGCATCGTTTTCCAGGTGGCCCACATCCGTGATGTTGCGCACGTAGCGCACCTTGTAGCCCAAGTATTTGAGGTAGCGAAACACCACATCAAACGTAATCGCCGGGCGGGCGTGGCCGAGGTGCGGGTCGCCATACACCGTCGGGCCGCACACGTATAGCCCAACTGCCGATGGATTCATGGGCTCGAAGACCTGCTTTTCGCGGGCAAGCGTGTTGTAAAGCTGCAATTTGGGCGCGTCTGACATAT
Source organism: uncultured Bacteroidia bacterium (assembly GCA_964611815.1). Classification (GTDB taxonomy): domain Bacteria; phylum Bacteroidota; class Bacteroidia; order J057; family CAZTEZ01; genus CAZTEZ01. Next base: position 10,594 of record CAZTEZ010000005.1, read on the forward strand.
CTGTTTGGGCTACGAATTGAACGACGAACTGAACGACCGGCTGGCGTGCACCGTCAGTTTCGACACGCAATTTACGCAATGCGGCGCGCTTTTCAGGGGTTTATGCACCCGAGTAGCGCCGGCTTTTCTGGGGAAAGTGTATTGATTTCGAAGTCAAACCGCATCATTACGCCTCGACGCACTATTTTGCGGCTATCCAACGTTTGCCCCACTATGACGAAGACGACCACTTCCCGTTTTCTGACGCTGCTCACGCTGCTGATGCTTGTACTTACCGCCTGCGATTCTGGCCCCAAACAGAATGCCAACGGCGATGACACTGATACCACCTCTGAAGCTCAGCCCGAAGACCTCCAATTCGACCGCCACTGGAACGACCTGGCGCTGCTGCTGGGTGGTATGCCGGCCGAGGAGGGTTCAAAAACGGTGCGCTTTGACACGATGGCGGCCACTGCCAACTACCGCAAGCAGTACGATGAAGTCTACGAGTCGCACAAAGATCGGCTGCTGGATAAGCTGCGCACTTGGTGCAAGCAGGAGTTCCCGAAGGTGCACGCCGATACGGGCAACGTTTATTATCCGCTTTCGGGCGGTGATTTCCTCACGATTCACACGATTTACCCGAACGCCAAGAAGTACGTCTTCTTTGGCCTGGAACCCGAGGGACGCCACTTAGATGCCAGCTACTTACAAGGCCTGACGGAGCAAGAAATGGCTAATGCTTTCCATGTGCAGATGAAAGCGCTGGATGACATCATGGACGAGGACGAGAGCTTTTTCGTGACGCGCGACATGCAGAAAGACCTGAAGCGCAGTAAGTTGACAGGGCAGATTCCGATTATCCTGAGTTTTATGGGGCGTCTGGAACAGCAGGTTATCAACGTGGAGCCGATCTATCTGCAAACGGACGGCACGCCGGACGTGCTCGCCGAGCAGCCGGCCGAACTCGACCCGCGCGATTCGACGATCACCGGTATGCGCTACACTTTCCGCAAGGGGCCGGGCGAGCCGCTGCAGGTGGTGGAGTACTGGAGCCTGGATATCGAGAACCCAAAGCTCGCGATGTATCCTTACTTTATGGACTATATCGCCTCGCACGCGCCGACACGCACGTATTTCAAAGCTGCCAGCTACCTGTTTCACTGGGGCAACTTCAGCAAGATGCGCGAGACAACGATGGCGACTTCCGAGTTCATTTTACAAGACGACTCTGGCATCGCTTACCGCTTTTACCGCGACGACCCCGAACACGATTGGGACTTGTCGTACTACGGCAAATACGACAAGCCGAAACTGGATGTTTGGGGCGGCTTTCAAGGTGATCTGAAGCGCATCTACTTGACTAACCCAGAGGTGAAGCCCATCAACTTCGGCATCGGCTACACCAACAAGCCGCACAACTGCAACCTGATGATCGCCCGCCAGGCTGAGGAGGGGACGCAGACGTATCCTTAATCGGGTGTCTTGGGGAACAGCCCAAGAGCTATGCAATGTGATGCCTCGATTGCGGCTCTGGACGGTACTCTGAATTATCTAAAGCGATTATCGGGAGGAAGATAAATGGCAAAAACGCTACCCCAAGTGCAAACACAACCGGCTTGCCGAAGCGCTCGCTGAGGCTGAAAGCGGAGAGCACTTGCACCACGAGGCTGACAATGGGCAGCACAAATCCGAAGAACCACCACCAGGGTTTGCCTGCGATTCTCAACAGCAGAAGGATATTATAGACCGGCATCAGGCACCACCAAAAGCTGTAACCCGCTTTGCGATACACACCACCCATGCCGGCAATGAAAGCCGCAAAAATGAAGGCGTAGATGACAAGTACGGGCGTGGTGGGCATAGGGTGAATATACGTGCTAGGAAGGGCACGCGTTTTTCGGAGCGTCTTAAAAATGTCAAATGCGACCTGCCAAAACACAAAAACGCCCGACCATTGGCCGGGCGTTTGAACAGTTAGAGGCTAAGTGAATTAGCCTTCCAGCTCCATGCCGCCTTGCGATTCGTATTGTGCGTCGCTAAAGGCTAGTAACGGCAGGAAAACGAAAGGTATGATTATCAAACCCACAGCAAATCCAGTTCCTTTGCCAAATTTTGATGCTAAACCAAGACTAAGAATGATGTGCATGATAAAGCTTCCAAGATAAGGTATGAACAACAAGAATACCCAAGTTCCAGGCTTGCCAATTATGTCGAGGGTGACTATCGTGTTATGGAAGGGTACAAGACACTGCCAACCTTCCTTGCCGGCCTTTTCAAAGATTTTCCAACCTGAAGCGATCATGAGTGCGAGAAATCCGAGTCCCACAACTAGAGCTAGAACAATTTCCATTTTGACAGAGTTTAGGTAAGTAAATGTTAATTACAATATACAACTTTACATTGAAAACGTTAAAAAAATGCCGACATCTTGAAAAGAGTTGGGTAGCTTTCAAATGTAGATGTGGCTTATGCGCTGTTTTTAGTTCACTCCTCCAGGCGCATGCCACCTTGTTCGCGGGCTTCATACTCTGCGCCACCAAAACCCAGGATGGGATAGAAGATGAAAGGCAGCAGCACCAGCCCCACCGTAAAGCCTGTGCCCTTGCCGAATAGTCGTGAGATGTCGCTCGCGATGATGACGTACAGCACAAACTGCCCGAGTGCCAGAATCAGTGCGATCATGGGTACTTCGTCGAAAAAGTTGCCCACAAAACTCATGGCAATCAGCGCGATAAAGAAGCTCACCGGGCGCTTGGCGACCATCACCAGCAGGTAGGTGTTGTAAATCGGGACGATGCTGCCCCAACCGGGCTGGCCCGCTTTTTCAAAAACCCGCCACCACATCAGGGCGCAAAAGCCAAGGTAGATCGCAATACCGACAATGAGGCCGATGATGATTGTTGAGGCGGTTTCCATGCGTTAAGGAGCTTGATGGGCTGAAAAGCGTATAAATCTGTTCGGGGTGTGTGAACTATGGCGACAAATCTCGTAAACTCGAAGATAATGGCCGGGTGCGGAGGCTGTGAAATGTTTGCCACTATCCGCTATATTGAACGAAATTTGCCTGCTGATTATGGAAGAGCAACAAAAAAGCGACGAGCTACAGTTCGGGGATCCGAATGACGAGAAAGCACTGCAACAGAAGCGCATCAAGTTTGGAAGGCGGTTTGGTGCCTACATGCTGGATTATCTGGCGATTAGCATCATCGTCGCGATCCTTGCGCCATTTCTGCTTGATGTGTTCGTACCGATTTCGAAAACGGTGATGGAAAGCCAGGTGACAGCAGAGGAAGTCAACGCCATGGACCAATTGCCAGATATCGGCGGGTACAGCTTCCTCGAGCTAATGATACGCTTTACGGCCATGGGCCTGATTTCCAACCTCGTCACCATCGTGTACTTCCTGATGGAAGCCTTCCTGGGTGCGGCTGTTGGCAAGCTACTGCTGGGCATTCGCATCGCCCACGAAAGTGGTGTGAAAGCGCCCATGGGGCAGCTGTTTTGGCGTTACGCCTTGAAAGCCTCCGCGTCTGTCATCGCACTGATCTCAGCGCTGAACCCCGGCATCATTCTCGGGAGCATCAACTCGCTCTGGAGCATTGCGTTTCTCGTGAGCTGCATCCTGGCGCTCACCGAAAAGCGCCAGGCGCTGCACGACATGATCGCCAAAACGGCTGTCTACTGGAAGCGCGATTTGGATGACGCGGCGGATAATTCGATGCGTTAAGGCTTAAACCAACTCCAGATTCCGCTGGATGAACTCCGTCAGCTTGCGGCCGCTGAGCATTTGCTGCTGCAGCATCGCCAGCTCGTAGAGGTGCGTAGCGGTTTGCTTCTGCTCATCGCCCGATTTTAGCAAGAGCGACTTCATTTTCGGGTGGCTCTCGTTCAGAATCACGTTGAACATATCGGGCATGCTCGCTGAGCCCATGATGCCGAGGCTCGCCATGTCTTGCATGCGGCGCTGGTGCTCGGGGCGGGTGATGGTCACGGGCAGGTCTTCGGTGCCGATGTTCTCGAACTTGATGGCGACCAGTTGGTTGTCGATGATCTCCTTGAAGAGCTCGCGTAGGCTGTCCTGCTCCTCTTTGTTAAGGCCTTCGCCGGCATCAATGCCCTTGTCGATGAGCTTTCCGACGACATCAGCGTCCACGCGCTTAATCTCCACGTTCTCGAGCTGCATCTCGAACCACGACACAAAGTTCATGTCGAGCACGTGGTCAAAGAGCAGCACGTCGTAGCCCTTTTGCTGGGCGGCGTGGATGTAGCTGTCCTGCGCGTCGGGGTCGGTGGCGTAGAGCATGACGAGCTTGTCGTCTTTGTCGAGCTGCTTTTCGCGAATCTTTTCCTTGTATTCGTCGACCGTGAACAGCTCCTTCTCCGTGTTTTTGAGCAGCAGCAAGTCCATCGCGCGGTCTTTGAACTTGTCGTCGCTCATCAGGCCGAACTTCAGGAAGACGCCGATGCTGTCCCACTGCTTGTTGTAGGCCTCGCGGTCTTCTTTGTAAATCTCCTTCAGCTTGTCGGCGACTTTCTTGGCGATGTGCTGGCTGATCTTTTTGACCGTCGCGTCGGTCTGCAGGTAGCTGCGCGAAACGTTTAGCGGGATGTCCTGCGAGTCGATCACCCCGTGCAGCAGCGTGAGGTATTCGGGCACGATGTCCTCGACATGGTCCGTCACGAACACCTGCTGTTGGTAGAGCTGGATTTTGTTCTTCTTGACGTCCATCTGCGGGCGGATGGGCGGGAAGTACAGGATGCCTTTCAGACGGAAGGGGTAGTCGACGTTCAGGTGGATCCAGAACAGCGGCATCTCCGCCATCGGGTAAATCTCGCGGTAGAAGTTGCGGTAATCTTCGTCAGTGAGGTCGCTGGGCGTTTTGATCCAGGCCGGTTGCGTGTTGTTGATCTGCTCGCTCTCAAACTTGACGGGCACTGGCAGGAACTTGCCGTACTTACTCAGGATCTCTTTGATACGCACGCTCTGCAGGTATTCGTCGGCCTCTTTGCTGAGGTGCAGCACGATATCGGTGCCCTGCTGCTCGCGCTCGGCGGACTCCATCGTGTACTCCGTGGCGCCGGTGCTGCTCCACTTCATGGGTTCGGCACCCTCCTGATACGAGCGGGTGATGACGTCCACTTTATCAGCGACCATAAACGCGCTGTAGAAGCCGAGGCCGAAGTGACCGATGATTTTGTCGTCGGCGTCTTTGTATTCTTTCACAAAATCCTCGGCGCTCGAAAAGGCGATCTGCGCGATGTAGCGCTCCACCTCGTCAGCGGTCATCCCGATGCCGTTGTCCGTGACGGTGAGCGTGCGGGCGTCTTCGTCGATGGCGATGCTGACTTCCGGCGCGAAGTCGCCGACAGTCGCCACGCCTTTGTCGATCAGCGTGCTCAGCTTTTGGCAGGCATCGGCGGCGTTGGAGACCAACTCGCGCAAAAAGACCTCCTCGTTGGAGTAGAGGGCCTTTTTGATGATCGGGAAAATATTCTCGGAGTGGATCGAAAGCGTACCGGTCTTGGCTTGCATGGCAGTTGCTTTAACGTGAATGATGACAATGAATTCACGCGCAGCTGTTCAAGGGCTGTGCCAAGCCGGGCTGAGACAGGGTGGCTGACAATTTGGCGTTTGGGTGAACCAGGATGTTCGGGATTGGGGGCGAGATTTTCAAGATAATTAAGCTCAGAGTGAACTGGGGGCCGTTCGATGTAATGCTTACTCGCTACGAATCCTGAAAATCCTGCCCTCAATCCTGCGAATCCTGGTTCTTTCTTTCCTCAATCAACTTCTCGCGCCGTTTACGCCGACCCTCTTCGATAAACTGCTTGCCAAGTAGCGACTCCATCGTCTCGGGGCAGATGTCCGCCATGTGGTACTCTACGCGGGCCTGCATCTCCTCGCTGCTGGTTTCCTCGCCCGCGCCTTTCAGCAGCTCGTCGACGCATTGCTCGGCTTTGATGCTTTCGTTGCGCAAGCGCAGCATATCGACCTCTTCCCCGGCGTCGAGACGGGCGGTGAGCTCGCCGAAGTCTTCAGCACACTGGCAGATTTCACCGGCCGCATAGCGGGCTTTGTCGAAACAACCCGTGAGTGGGAGGCTGGAAATGAGCGCGAAAAGGAGGAGCGCGCGAGACATAAGTGCTTGGTTTTGAGCGTTTCTTATGCGAAGAGCAGATAAGCCAGGAAGGCCACCACACCGGTGGTGAGCAGCAGCGCGTAGTTCTGCGTCAGGCCCGTCTGCAGGCGGCGCATACCTGCACCTAGCAGTCCGATTACGCCGGTTACGCCTTGCACCGTGCCATCGACGATACCGCCGTCGAAGCGCTTGCTGAAGTCGGCAATCGACTCGTAGGGGCGTACGATGATGGCGTCGTAGATTTCGTCGGTCTTGAATTTATTTTCAGAGAGCTTGTAGATGGGCCCGAAGATCTTTGCGGCTTTTTCGTCGCCTGAGAGCCCGTTTTTGTAGAGACCGCGCGCCCAAAGCACACCGCCCACGGCAATGGCAATCGAAAGGGCGATGAGGCCCCATTCAATGCCTTCGTTAATCGTGATCTCAGCGTTGGTGACGGATTGTTCGAGGTAGGGCGTGATGAGATTCACTTCGGCATGGAACAAGTGCCCAACCACCTCTGGGATGCCGAAGAAACCGCCTACAATAGCCAGACCGGCGAGTATCCAGAGCGGAATCGTCATTAAGGACGGCGACTCGTGCGGCGGGTGCTCTTCAGCTTTGAAGCGCGGTTTGCCCTCGAAAGTCAGCCACGTCAGGCGGGTCATATAAAAGGCCGTGAGTAGCGCGGTGATTATACCGATGGCCCACACGAAATAGTAGACACCCTCGCCACTGAAGCCTGCAAAGAAGGTCTTCGCCAGAATCTCGTCTTTCGAGAAAAAGCCGGCCAGTGGCGGAATACCGGCGATGGCCAGCGTGCTGATCCAGAACGTTTTAGATGTGCTGGGCATGAACTTTTTCAGGCCACCCATCGTGCGGATATCCTGCGGGTCGTCGACGGCGTGGGTGTGCTCCATGCTGTGGATCACCGAACCCGAGCCCAGGAAGAGGCAGGCCTTGAAAAACGCGTGCGTCATAACGTGGAAGATGGTCGCCGTGAACGCGCCCGCGCCCAGCGCCATGAACATATAGCCGAGCTGCGAGACCGTCGAGTAGGCCAGCACTTTCTTGATGTCGTTCTGCGAAAGGGCAATGATGGCAGCGACGACGGCTGTCAGCGCACCCACGATCGAGATGATCATCATCACGTTTTGCGCAGCGAGGAAGAGCGGACTCAAGCGGGCGATGAGGTAGATGCCGGAAGTCACCATCGTAGCCGCGTGAATGAGCGCCGAAACTGGCGTGGGGCCGGCCATGGCATCAGGCAACCAAGTAAAGAGCGGAATTTGTGCGGACTTACCCGTGGCAGCAAAGAACAGCAGGAAGGCCATCCAAACGCGTGCATCGCCGGGAATCAGGCCTGTGTCCACCGCACGCAGGATTTCGTCGTATTGCAGGCTGCCAACCGTGAATACCGCGATGAAAATCGCCACCAAAAATGCGAAGTCACCAATCCGGTTGACCACGAAGGCTTTTTGTGCGGCGTTGGCCTTCATCATGTCCGTGTACCAGAAGCCGATCAGCAGGTACGAGCACGCGCCCACGCCCTCCCAACCGAGGAAAGTCACGAGCAGGTTGTCGCCCAGAATCAGGTTCAACATCGCGAAGATGAAGAGGTTGAGGTAGGCGAAGTATTTGTAGAAGCCCGGGTCGCCGTGCATGTAGCCGATCGAATACAGGTGGATCAGCGCGCCTACGCCCGTGACAATCAGGCCCATGAGCAAACCGAGGCTGTCAAACGTGTAGCCGAAGTTGACGCTGAAATCGCCTACTGCCATCCATTCGAGCAGCACCAGGTTGGTCGTGCCGCCCTGGAGAAAGAGCATCAAAATCAGCACGAACGGCACCGCAACGGCCAGGGTCGCTATGGCACCGATGGCTTTCTCCTGCTTGCGAAAGCCTTCCGCAAACAGACCAGTCAGGCCGATGAGCGCGCCGCCGAGTAGCGGTAGCAACAGAATCAGGGGCAGCAATGCATCCATAGAGCGTCAGGCGTTTAGGGCGTTAATTGATTCAGGTTGAGCAGCTTTTAGCTCAGGATTTACCACTTGAAAATATTCATCTGATTAAGGTTCACATTTTCAGTGTTCCTGAAAATCGCGATGATAATCGCCAGACCGACCACAGCCTCGCAGGCGGCGATACACATCGTGAAAAACACGAGGATGGTGCCGTCGGGGGTGTTCCAGAAGCGCGAGAAACTGACGAGCGCCAGGTTGGCGGCGTTCAGCATCAGCTCGATGCACATGAACACGATGATGCCATTGCGGCGGGTGAGCACCCCGATGATGCCGATCGTAAACAGCGCGGCGCTAACAGCTAGGTATTGGTAGAGTTCTGCGACTTCCATGGCGTTTCGTGTGGCGGGTTGATCGGCGTTTAGGTCGGCGGGTTAAGGTGCTCAGGGCGTTGGGGTTGTCGGCTGTTCCTTGGCTTGCTCAGAGCTGGCATCGCCCGAGTCAGCAGCGCTTGGCTGCAGCTTGGTAATCTTACGCTCAGGCGCTTTGGCAATCACCAATGCGCCGATCAGCGCGGCCAGCAGCACTACAGACACCATCTCGAACGGGAAAATGTACTCTGAAAACAGCAGCATACCAATGGGCTCAGCCTGGCCCCAGTCGAAGTCCGTTGCGCCAGTCGTGTTCAGATTTTCGACACCCGTAAACGCGTAGCCCATCATCGCCAAAAAGCCGATGCCGAGGATAAACGCCGCCCCGCGTTTCCAGTCGAATGGTACAACTTCTTTCTCAGCGCGGTCGAGGTTCAGGAGCATGATCACGAAAAGAAACAACACCAGAATGGCACCTGCATACACGATGATCTGCACAATGGCCAGGAACTCAGCGCGCAGCGTCAGGAACAGCCCGCCGATAGCGAAGAAGTTCACAATGAGCCACAACACGCTATAGATGGGGTTGCGCGAAGAAATGAGACCGATGCCGCCAATGAGCGCCAGGGCCGTCATAAACCAAAATAAGATGCTACCAAGCATGGGCGAGAGCCTGAGGTCGATGATAGGTGCGTGCACACCATGCAGTAATAGCTGCAGTTTGTGCGTGTGCTAATTTCACACTTTCGACGTGAGAAAACAAGCTAGAGCGCCGGTGCTTTGCCTTGCGATCTGTCCGCCACTGCAGTTTGGAACCCTACCAGATAAGTGCTGCTGCTTTTTTCGCCAGATTTACGCTGGAAATGAAAAAAATGCTTGCAGAGAACTCGCCAGCTATTATCTTTGCAGTCCGCTCAGGGAGCTTAGCTCAGTTGGTTCAGAGCACCTGCCTTACAAGCAGGGGGCCACTGGTTCGAATCCAGTAGCTCCCACCAACAAAAAAACAGCCGCTGCACATGCAGCGGCTGTTTTTGTTTACGTTAATCGGGTCGTTATTTGAGAGTAAGCGCTGTAGCTCACTCGCTCTCCTCAACGTTAAGCAGCGTCAGGCTTTCCTCAAAAGTATCGACCACTTCCTGGTATTCCGCTTTTTCGTCTTCAAGATAGATCACCTGCAGCAGCAGCATCTCCTCATTGTGTCCGGTGCCATACTGGCGCAAGACCATCTTGTTGCCTTCCGACTCCATCGTGATGTCAATCAGCAGCCACTTCTGGCCTGCCAATTCAACCATTTTATCTTCATTCAGCGTACGGAAATCAGGATTCATTTTGTGCTGCTGAATGGTGCTGTTTTTCCATTCTTCCAGCTTGCTCAGTGGCATTTCGATTTCCTGTTTCACCGCCTGAATCAAAGTCGTGCGACCGCCGTCTTTGCTGTAGTCGCGCTGCAGGCCGTCGGCCTGGTTTTCGCTTTTGGTGAGCTTATTGTCAGCGATTTTGCTAAAGTCGCTCGGAATCTTGGCTTTTGCGGCATCCGGCAGGAGTACGACCTCTTTGTACTTGGCTTGTTCTGTGTCTGACTCCTCAGTCGTTTCGGTTTCGGATGTGTCGTTGGTGGTTTCGCCGCCACCATTGTCGCAAGCGGATAACGTGAGTAGCATGGCCATCAATAGGGCCATCGAGAGCGTAGAAAGTTTGTTCAGCATAATATTGGTTTTGTGGGCTAAGCTAGGAAAAACAAGACGAGACTACCGAAAACAAGTGGGGCTTTTCCGTTAACGAATGCCCCGAACAACCTGGAAGTCAAGTTAATCGATGATGCGTAAGTGCTTTTCGGTCAAGTCGCGCACCTCTTCAAAGCGCGCGAGTTCGTCTTCAGCGAAAATCAGCACGAGCAGCAGCGCGTGCCCCTCGTGGCTGGTGGCGTATTGCCGGTGGCGCACAGGGCCGTCTTCGCCCTCAAACATGGCTTCTGTAACGATCCAGCGCTGGCCGTTGATGCGTTTGAACTGGTTGGTATTCAGTCGAGTAAAGTTGGGCTCTCGGGCCAAACGCTCTCCGATATCCTTGCGCCACTGTTCGAGTTCGTTGTAGCGCACCACGAAATCAAAGTGCGCCGCCCGCACGACGTTCGACTGCCGCACGTCTGTGCTGTAATCGTACTCTTTACCCACCACCGCATAGCGCTTGCGGTCGTAGGTGCGCTCATCGGTCAGTTTGAAATCTTCTGGTAGTTGGGTTTGCAGCAGTCCGGGCATCAAGATCACCGACTGTGGTTTGGGCCGGCTGCACCCGAGCATCAACAGCGATAGCACACCAGCAACGATCAATCCGACGCATGTGGGCGGCCTATCAACTGTGAGCGATGTTTTGACCGCCATTTATTTGGCTTTCAGACCCGTATACTGCTCGACGGCGTATTTCGTGGCTTTGTACAGTTTCACGTTGTCAGGCTGGTCATAGAACACTAGACCGATCTGAAAAAGCTTATCCTTCGTGCGGTTCAGATAATTCGTGTGCAGGAAAGTATCGCCGTCGCCTACCGACTTATAACTGAATTTGGCCCACTCAGCCTTTTGCTGGCCAACACTCAACTGGCCGACCGTTAGTACCTCCAGTTGGCTGAAGTCACGGTTCTTCGGCTTGCGTCGCAAATTTTGCTTAAAGTTGGTCAGCTCATTCAGTGTGGCTTTTCTCAACTTCGAAGGGTCTTTAATCTCAGAGCGGTCAACATATAAGAAATACACATAATTGTTGTTGCCGCCATCTGTGCTATACTCTGCTTCGGTGGGTTTGGTGCCCATCATTTTCAGCTCACTGGGTAGCTGTGTGCTAACCATACCCGGCAGGGGAGAAGTAGGGCGCAGTTTGAAGTCCTTGATCACGCTCGGGTCTCGGCCGGTGCCCATCACCTTCGAAGATGTCGGTTGCAACTGAGCGATTTCCTTGGCCGTGAAATCATACTCACCGCCCTCGCGTGACCCACCCCCTTTGTCGCCGCAAGCCGTAAGCAGCAGCCCCGTGAGCAGGGCCATGATCAGAATCTGTACGCCGTTGTTCATACGCAAACGCTTTTGGGTGAAGCTACTGCAGATTGCGGTTGCAGGCAAATCCTATCACAAAGTCTACTGTATTCTGATCTGCATCGTCTGTTGCATGGCTTTAATCATGTCGTTTGCACGTGAGGGGGTGGTCGTTTTCAGGAAAAAGGAAATCTGGAACAAGCCCCGCTTGGTATCTGTCTGAAATTCATGCAAATAAATTGGCATGTCGCCACCGGTCTTTTTGGTAATGCCGTAGTTCCATGCGCGGCCGTTGATCGTCACGACTTCGGCACTTACGATCTCAAAGCCATCGCCGCCTCCGAACTTATACAGCATCTTCAATTCTCTGGCATTCACGGGGTCTGACGTGCTTTCGGCAAACCGCAGGTTGACGATGCCTTTGCGCTCAGGTGAGCGATAGTCTTCCACGAACGTCGCCAGGCCCTCGTCGTCTTGGGTCATCTTTTTGTCTTCGAGCTGCCAGGTGCCGGGCACGGTCATCGAGAAAGTACCCTGAGCAAATGTGAGTTTGGTTTGCGCCTGGGCCAGGGTGGCGCTCAAGACCAGTGTGAAACCGAGCAGTAGAATGAAGCGGAAAGTCATGCTAACAAAAAAGAAGTTGCCATAGCTTACGCAGCTATGGCAACTTTGTTACGATCAGTCCGGTTGATTTGGGCTACTTGACTTTGATCGTCTCTTTGATGCTAGAGGTGATGCTGACGGAAAGCACATCCTCGCTGTCCGTTACATAGTACGTTACTTGATACAGCCCGTCTTCGGTGTCTGTCAGGTATTCATAGAGCCAAATCGGCTCTTCGCCATCGGTCTTTTTGACGATGCCTTTCAGCCACTCGCGGCCTTTGAACGTTACCACTTTTGCATAAACAATCTCAAAACCAGCTATGGAGTCCGTTTTGTAAGCCGTTAGCAATTCTTGCGCGCTCACAGGGTCGGTGTCTTCTTCGAGCAAGCGCAACTCAATGTAGCTGGGTTCGTCGGTGGCAACGTAGCCTTCCGAAGTCGTCGTGATGCCATTTTCGGTCGACTGGTTTTCATCCTGCAGAAGCCAGTTGCCAGGCACCGTCATCTTCAGCGCCCCGCCGGCAAACTTGAATTTGGTTTACGCAGTGAGCGGCAGTGTGAAGGCCAGGCAAAAGAAGGCCAGCAGCGTAAACCGTAATGTGAGTTGTTTCATTGTTGTGAAATGATGAGTTGCTCAAATATACACTTTTGCTGCTATTAAATCGCTGACAGTC
>CAZTEZ010000006.1:0-14547 GCA_964611815.1 uncultured Bacteroidia bacterium
ACCTCAAATTTTTGGCGCTTGTACTCCTCTACGCGAATAGACTTGCTGCCCCGGTGCGAGCTGCATTCAATACGCATTTGGCCCGTAATGCCGCTGTTGGGCGCCGTGAAACTGCCCTGCACACTGCCGTAGCCGTTGGTGACGAGCTCCAGCTCGTCGATCTTCTGGTCGTTGTAATCGTAGAAGCGCACCGTCACTTGTACATCGCGCATTATTTCCGGCAGCTTGTCGGTGTTGTTCGCTATGGTCAGGATGCCCTTGAAATAGACCGTCTGACCCGGGCGGTAGATGGCGCGGTCGGTGAAGAAGTGCATCCTGTCGTAAATGCGCTCGCGCGGTGCGTCATAACTACGGGCATAAAAATCATCGCCGAATAAGCGGTCTGTTCCTTTTTCGATCAGTACATCAATATACCTATCGCCCCAGTCGTCGAAGTCATTGAAATCTCTTTCAAAGGGATCTCCGGACTCGTCCGTCTCAGCCTCAGAAGCGAGGCCGATGCCCGCAAAGCCCGAAGAGTTGGTCGTGATTTCATACGTTTTCGGCTTTTTGTTCGACCAGCTCGAACGCTCTTTCAGCGTCAATTTGGCATTGGCTACCGGCTCGCCGGTTGAGCGATGAAAGACATGAAACTCGCGACTTCCTTTGTTCGATTTCGTCACATACTGTAAATCGCTGACCTGAAAGCCCTTGTAAGTAATGATGCCCTTGGATTTGGGCACATCCTCGAGCGATTTCAGGCGGGTCGCCTGGTTGCTGAAAGCTGGGTTGTCGCTGGTCATCAGCACGTAATACCCATGCTCGAGCTGTTCGATGGCCTGCATCAGACGGTGGCGGTGCAGGTCGTCTTCCTGCGGCAGCTCCCATTTGCCAGCACGCATCGGGTCGAGGCTTTTGAGGTATTTGACTTTGTCGTCACTGTAAGAAATCTCCCAGTACTTTTGGCGCTCTTTGTCCGAGAGCTTCAACAAGCGCCAGTAGGCCGTATCGAAGCCCTGGTAGCTGATGCCCACCTGGATATGCTCAGCGCTTGGGCTCACCTCGCGAAACTCTGTATCCAGGTCCGGTTTGCGCAAGTCGATGCGCATGCCAAAGCAGCGGTACGCACCGATGGAGTTCGGGTGGCGCTCGAGGGCCTCGGCGCACTTTTCGTCGGCGTTGTTGAGGGCGTCGCCCTCGAGCATGGACGGGTAATTCTTGATGTGACCGGCTAGCGCGTAAGACACCATTGTGCTGGCGGGGTGGTCTCGGTGCAGCTCCTCCAGCTTTTTCAGCGCCTCGAAGTAGCGCTCAGGCTTGTCATCGATCCGCACCGCTTTGCTTTCAGCCCACGCCAGACGTACGGTTTCGAGGTCCACGAGCAAATGTGAATCGCTCTTGCGGGTGGTATGGAAACGCAGCAGATCCTGGAAGAGCTTGGCCGCCCAGAAAGTATGCGAGCTGGAGTCGGGCGTCGTCAGGTTCAGATCGAGAAAGGCCTGGCTGGCGTGAAGCACAGCCGGGTTGTCGAGCTGGAAGGTCTCTGCGGCTTGCGTCAGGCCCGTCTCGTGGTTGCGGAAAAACTCCAGCGCTTTGAAGGCGACCATGTCGTAGAGCGTTGGCCGCAGCAGCATCTTATCCACCTTGTCGATGGTGCCGTACTGCATCACGTAAAGGTAATCGCCTCGGCGTGTGCCCTTCGCGGGGTTGAGGTCGCTCCTGCGCTTCACCATGAAGCTGGAGCCGCCCTGTAGCAGTGCAGTGTAATCTTCCGACGAAATCGCCTGCAGCTTGTCGGCTTCTTCCAGCGCGCTCAGATACAACCCCCGGACGTGCTTCGCGAGGGTGCGCAAATCCCAGGTCGATACGTCCGTCATATCTGGGTTATCCGTTTCGCCGCGCTCCATAAAGCGCCAGCGGTTGCGCTCGTAGTAGGTCCAATACACATCGGCGGTGCTGACCATCAGCAGCGGGCGGGCCGGGAAGTAGCTGTCTTCGATTTCTTTGTCGAGGTAGGCGAAGAGATTCTTCACGGTCTCATCGTCTTCCAGTTTCACTTGATATTTCGCCACATAGCCCACCGCACGCACGTAGTGCGGAGTCGCGCGTTCGGCCTTGGCTTTCAGCAAGATGGTGTCCATCAGTGCGCTGGCATCGCGCGTTTTGCGCTCTCTGGTCAGCGCTTCGTGGCGCTCCCAAAGCGCGTCGAAATCAGTTTGTGCGGACATCAGCAGCGGAAATAGCAGTAGAACAACAAGCAGGTATCGGCAGGGGAGTAGCATAGCAGTTGGGGCTTAGAGCGGTGGGTTGGGGAAAGACCACAGGTGGTAATCGCTTACTTAACGTGAAAGGTACGCCATTTCGTGGCTTTCTTGGAAACTTCCGTTAAAAAGCCTGCCAGGGCCGGTAAGCCTGGGTTTGAATGCGACGAGTGTGCGTACGAGTGTGTGAAAGATTTGTGAATTCAGCCGTGGCAGCGTATTTTCGATTCGCTCTGTTTGTTGTTCAATCGTTCTGCCGGTTGGTGGCCTATGCTTTCCTAGATGCGATTACAGCTGAGCATTGCTGGCGCTGCCGGCGATTAGCCTGACATCAACTCATCGTTTAACGCTTCTGCCTGATGAAACTCCGCATGATTCTGGCGCTACTGCTGGCGCTATTCTGCTTCACCGCCTGCGAAGAGGACGAACCTACTGTTGACCTCGACAACTACCGCCAGTTGCTTGTGGGCGATGGCCAGCGCAGCTGGGTGCCACAGGCCATCTACTACCAAGACCTCGACAGTACCGATGTCGACACCCTACCGATTGTGCCCGGCGATACCACCGCTGCTATCTCTCTGCTTAACCCGGCCGTGCACCAATTCACGTCTGACAATTTGCTCTACACCAGCTTGACCGATGGTACACCGCTTGATACCCTCAACTGGACCCTGGAGCAGCCCGGTGTCATCACCCTGACGTTCGATTCGCTGCCGCCCGATCCCTACCATCAGATTATCCGCATAGACGACACCGAAATGCTCATCGATGCCCAGCAGAGCTCCGTCAACGCGTCGTATTATAGCGTATTCGAAATCCTCTACCGTCGACAGTAATCGTACCTCGCAGTCTTCCTAAGCAGACCAAACCAATACAGCCACTCTCTCAGTAACCGATTCTATGCGTCTGAAACACCTCATTCTGTTGCTGCTGTTTGTTGTGTGGGTTGCACCAGCCTCCGCACAAATCATCATTGAAGGTAAAGTCGTGGATGAACTCGATGGCGGCCCGCTGGTGGGTGCCACCGTGTACACCGCCGACAAACAGGCTGGTGCTAACACCGATGCCGAGGGCAACTTCATGTTCACGTACCCCGGCAGCGGTTCCGTTACGGTGCTCGCGACTTACATCCTGTACGATACCATGCGCGTAACCGTGACCGGCGACACGAACATCACCTTCAACATGCGCAACCGCGAGACGGAGACGATCGTCGTAAAAGGCTCGCGCATCAGCGAAAAAATCAAAGAGGACCCGCAGAGCGTCGAGCGTATGGACCTCATTGCCATCAAAGAAACGCCTGCTGCGAACTTCTACGACGGCCTCGGCGCCCTCAAAGGCGTTGACATTACCGCCGCATCGATGGGCTTCAAGATCATCAACACCCGTGGTTTTAATAGCACCAGCCCGGTGCGGACGCTACAAGTGATCGACGGCGTTGACAACCAGTCGCCTGGTCTGAACTTCTCGCTGGGCAACTTCGCCGGTGCGAATGAACTGGACGTGCTGTCGGTTGACATCATCCAGGGTGCGAGTGGCGCGGCATACGGCCCGGGCGCTTTCAACGGTGTGATTTCGATGCAAACCAAAGACCCGTTCTTGTATCAGGGTCTGGACGTGATGCTGAAAGGCGGCGAACGCGAGCTGTTTGAAACCAACGTGCGCTATGCCAAGGCGTTCAAGGACAAAAACGGCAAAGACCGTTTTGCTTTCAAAGTGAACGCCAGCTACATGCGCGCCTACGACTGGGAGGCCACGAGCTATCAGCCCACCGACGATTCTGATTTCGACGAGAACAACCCCGGTGGCTACGACGCGATTAACATCTACGGCGATGAGTACATCCGCATCGGCGATTTCTCGGATGTCGGTCTGCGCGACAACTTCCCCGGGCTGGGGCAATTCTACCGCACGGGCTACCGCGAAGTGGACCTCGTCGATTACAACACCCGCAACGTGAAGCTCGACGGGCAGGCGCACCTGAAAATCAACGACGACACGCGCATCATCTACAGCGGCATGTACAGCACCGGTACCACGGTTTACCAAGGCGATAACCGCTATAGCCTGAAGGACCTGGAGTTCTACCAGCACCGCCTGGAACTGGAGGGCTCGAACTGGTTCATCCGCACGTATATGACGGGTGAGGATGCCGGTAAATCTTACGATGCGGTATTCGCGGGCTTAATTCTGCAAGACATGGCCAAGAGCGACGTCGTGTTCGGCAACGCCTACCGCAACTGGTGGACGCTGGAAGCCATTCCGGCGCTGCGCGATTTGCCCGACTTCCCGGACTTGAACGGCAACCCCCGCGGTGCGGAGTCGGCGGCGGCCCTGCAGTCGTTCTATATTCGCAACCAGGAGTTCATTCACGACCTGCACAACCAGGCCCGTGCCCATGCAAATGGCGAGATCCTGAACCCGCTTTCGGGTGAAGTGCTTGGCGAGGCGCGTTTGATTCCAGGCACGCAAGCCTTTCAGGATAGCTTCAACACCGTCATTTCGCGGGCCGCATTCAACGAAGGTGGTGCACGTTTCGTGGACTTCTCCAAGCTGTACCACGTGAAAGCGGAGTACAATTTCAATAAGAAAGACAACGATTTCATGCCAGACTGGCTGAATGTGCGCGTGGGTGGACGCTTCCGCTACTTCACGCCAGATTCGCGCGGCACGGTCTTCGTGGACACCCTGCGCAACGAGGGCGAGCAGTTCATCTCTTCGCTCGACAGCATCCAGGGCCCCGTGGCTACCGTGCGCAACGGCGACACGACCTTCGCCACCCCGGGTTTTGAGGAGCTCTTTAACACCAGCCAGGATTTCCGAAACACGCTTTCGGTCGACACCATTTTCGAGCGTAACAGCATCACGCTCTGGGAAACCGGCTTCTACGCGCTCATGGAAACGCACTTCTTCCGCGACCGCCTCAACGTGAACGCGGCCTTCCGTGCCGACCGAAGCCAGTACTTCGACTGGGTGTACTCGCCCCAGTTCTCGGTCGTGTATAACCACAAGCGCCGCCACTACTTCCGCGCCAACTTCAGCGCTGCGGTGCGTAACCCCACTTTGACTGACCAGTTCCTGTTCTACAACGTCGGCCGGGCGCGCCTGTTGGGCAACCTCAATGGCTATCAGAACGTCGTGACCATGGAGGACTACTTCGACTGGATCGACAGCCCCTCGCCCATCCTCAACGACCTTGAGGCGCAAGCCATTGACATCGACCCGATTGTGCCTGAGAAAGTGCAGACCGTGGAGGTGGGCTACAAAGGCAACCTCGTCGACAAGCTGTTCGTGGATGCGAGCTACTACTTCTCGTGGTACCAGGACTTCATCGGCTTCAACCTCATCACGCCCATTCCTGCTGACGAAACCAATCCGCTGCCCGAGCCCCTGCGTGTGAGCGCCAACGCCAACACCGACGTGACGACACAGGGCTTCAGTATCGCTGCCAATTACTACATCGGCGATTTTTACGCGATCAACGGTAACTACACCTGGACGGTGCTGAACCAGGCCGACAACGACGACCCGATTATTCCGGCCTACAACACCCCCGAGCACAAGTTCAACATCGGGGTCAGTGGCCGCGACATGAAGTACGACATCGGCAGCCTCAAGCTCGACGGCCTGGGCTTCAACGTCAACTTCCGCTGGGTCGAGGGCTTCCTGTTCGAGGGCTCGCCGCAGTTCACGGGTCGCATCGACACGTACTACACCGTGGATGCGCAGGTGAATTACAACGTCAAAAAGTGGGACACGATCTTCAAGATCGGCGCCTCTAACCTGCTCGACCAGCGCTACATCCAGGCCTACGGTGGTCCTGAAATAGGACGCATGGCCTACGCCTCGGTGACGTTCCACATTGACTAAGCACCGGGTAACAAGCCGCCTGTCTCACCGGCTCATTCTGATTTAAACGAACAACGGCCACCCCTTGGGGTGGCCGTCTTCGCTTACTACTCTGGAATATGCGTCTTGCGCAAAGGCTTTGCGCTGAAGTTGTTTAGTTAATCACGACCGGGAGAACCACCCAAGACGGGACCGAGTTGCCGTTCTGAACGGCAGGCTTAAACTTCAGTTTGTGCAGCTGGCGACCGATGAATTGCGCCATGTAGGGGCTGTCGCTCGCTTGCAGTTTGTGAGAAACGTAGTTGCCGTTAGCGTCTACCTTGATTTTGAAAACCAAGTTGGCACGTTCGGGCAGGTAATCGAGGCTGGGCAGCGCGCTGCGATCCAGCACCTGGTCGACGTTGATCGGCTGGGCGGCGCTGGAGTTTTTCAGTACCTCCTCAGCAGTGTCATTTCCACCAGCGAAGGCTGTGCCCAGGCTAGTTGTGGCGACAAAAAGGGCCAGGATAATGCTAAAGATGTTCTTCATATCGGTTGTTTGTTTGAGGGGTAAAAAAAGTGTCTTAATGACTGTCGTTTGTTTGTGTCGGCTGTGCCGACGGTTTCGTTTGTTATCGGCTAGCTTTACGCCGGCCGTGTGATTTGGTTACACTGCAAAAGTGGACTTCGTTCGCGAACTGAAAGTGACGCATACGTTAAGCGAATCCTATCAGGAGAACGTCGTCCCATTATTATCGGCTGCTTTTTTGCCAAATCCTTATTGAATGCCTTCGACGAATAACAGTCTGTCAGAGTTGAGTGCTCTAGTTTGTTAGTTCAGCAAAAGCGCCTCGAAGTCCGGTATTAATCTCAAAACGTCTGATAATGGTGGCTTAATTCGTGAATTAAAAAGTGTTAAAGGTAGGCGGGCGAACCCTTAATGAGTGTTAAGTGGCTGGCAGTGAAGTGTTTGGTGGATACGTTAAATAATCGTTAAATGGCAAAGCACAAAAAAAGCCCGGCGTTAAGCCGGGCCTTTTTTTGCGTTGTCGTGTGAGACGCTTAGCGCATCACGCTGAGCTTACCGCTCACGGTCTGGCCGTTCGCGTCTACGTTGTAGACGTACATGCCAGCGGGCAGGGTGCTTACATCCAGGCGAATGATGTGCTCGCCAGCGTTGGCACCAGCCACTTCTTGTGTCATCACCGTGCGACCTTGCAGGTCAGTGATCGTCACGTTCATATCAGCATACTCGCTAAGCGCGACACCGATGTTGAACGTTTCAGTTGCGGGGTTCGGGAACGCACCGATCGTCGCGATGTTCAGGTCAGCACGACCAGTAACAAGCGAGAGCGGAGCAAGCGCACCGCCATCGTTCTGGGCTACGCCCACGAAGAAGTCACCAGCCGGGTCGCCGTTCGCGTCGTCGGGTGTCAGGAAGCCAGTGGCAACCAACAAGTGGTTGGCACCGAGCAGGCCTGCAACCGGCAGTGAAGCGTAGTCAGCCAGTGTGGTGTTGTCCGCATCGGCTTGCAGCTCCAGCTCATAAGTGCCATCGGCAAGCGGAATCTGGTCGGAGAAATTGCCGTAAGTGGCACCGTCAACAACCGTCAGGCTGAGTTCTGTTTCAACCACATCAACGGCGGGTGCGTCTGTAGCACCGTGGAAGACGTGCAAGTAAGCGGTATCAGCGCTCGGGTCACGCGTTTCAGCCATTTTGATGTAGAAGTCGAGTGCAGTGCTGTTGCCACTGGGGTTAGCTTCAAAATCAGCAGGAACTGCAAAACCATCTACGACGACGAAATACTCCTCACCCGCCAAAAGACGTGCATCGTCCAACTCAAGCAGGGCCTGGTCGTTGGTACCTGTAGAAGAGCTGGCGTTCACAGACAGACGAACGTCTGTATTGGCGAGCAGGTCAACGTAGCCAGTCGCTTGCTGGTAGGCAAAGTCGTCGAGCGTCGGCGTAGCGTCGCTGTCGTAGTATACGTCTACAGCAGCAGCAGCGGGGTCAGCCGAGTTGTGTACGATCTGTACGCTGGCTGTTGTCACTTCTTCGAGCGGCAGAACAGCCGGCAGACCGAGTACGGTGTTACCGATGAAGTCGGGGCCATCGTTGTTCGCAGTGGAATCAACAAAGCCACCAGCTACGGTAATAACTTTATTGCCCACTAACTGGTTAAGAATAGCAGTACGCAAGTTGAAAGTGTAGAGCGCTTCGCCTGCGGGGCCACCAACAGTAGTAAGGTCCATCAGGAAGCCGACCGGATCAAGCTCAATAATCTCGTACTCACCATAGCCCAAATCGCTAACGACGGTAGCACCGTCGCGTGCACGAACATCTACGTTCGGCGCATCAGGCGAAGCGTGCAACAACACAATCTCAGCCTGAGTGGGGTCCGAAGAAGTAGGACTGAACTCTGGAACTTCCAAAACATCGAAGTCCGTGCCAGGGTTAACATTGTAACCGGTCGAGCTAGGCAATATGCCATGTGCGATGTAGTAGTTGTAAGTATCAGTCGAAATCGTAGTCAGATCAACTGTGAAGGCCGCATTTGCTACGGGCTGACCAGTAGGTACGATGTGCAGTTGTCCAACGGCAGGCACAAATTCTACACCAGTTGCAGTGCCGAAGACTACGGAATCTGCTACTAATAGTTCGATACCACCAGGCAATTCAACGACGAGGTCGACGTTTTGTGCGGCATCATCAGGCGAGAAATGGCCGATTTGCGCAAAAGTACCGGGCAAGATTAATTCTTGTCCACCATCGAGATTAATACCTATGAACTGGAATTGGGGCAGATTACCAGGACCTTGTGAAGGGTCTAGGAAACCAGTCGCCAAAATTAGGTGACGGTCTTCGCTGTCGCCTGCATCTTGAACCGGTGTGAACGTAGCCACACGATCACCGGTCGCATTAACACGTGCTTCAAAGAAGAGCGGCGGATCAGAGGCAGTCTCAAAGTTTGAGAACCCTGAAGTTTGACTAAAAGTTACGTTGGTTGCCAGCGTGTTTGGTACGAGGCTCACAATACGGTTCAAATCGACTCCTGGTACATCAGGAGCACCATGGTGCCACGCGATCAGCGTAGAGTCAGCGGCTGTTGCCAGCGAGCTATTCACCACAGTGGTGCGGAAGGCCGGCAACGAAGGGAATGTCGTTGCATCTGCAATGCCTTCAGCAATCGCGATATAGTCTTCACCATTCAATGCAACAATAGTGTCGCGCACATCCGGCTGACCGTTCGCAGTCGTGTAAGTTGCAAAAGGGTTAAGCGGTGTCGGATCCGGTACGTCTGCGATGTAGTAGTTGACATACAACGTGATGGAGTCATTTGAAGGGAAAGTGGGTGTATCCCACAGAGCCGTATCTAATGGCGTTGCATCCAGATAGGCAACGCGATCGTAAAAGAATTCAGACACCACTTCGCCACCAGCCGATTCGGCGGTCACGATAATATCCACTTGACTCACGAGCGGGTCCGGTGAGTTGTGTACGATCTGGAAAGAAGCCATACCGCCCATTTGCGCATGTGCAGCGCTGCCCATAAAGAGCAGCATCAGCAGCGCATAGAGGGAGCGGTGCAAGCCAGTAATAGTAGTAGTTGTTCGCATTTTGATTGTTGTTAAAGTTGAGAACGTTGTTTACTGAGGCAGTTGTAATTGCCTGCTTTGATGTGCCTTAAACAGGAAGTCAATTGTTTCCGTTCACGTTTAGGTAAAAATAGTGTGTTACCATTGATATTTCTGGTCAAAAATTTTCTATGGCCTATTTGGCAAGCTGAACGGTTGTTCGACGCGCTTGGGCTGTGGGATTTCGTTTGGCAATATGTATTTTGCCAGTCTTAATACCCAGCTCCCTCTTCAAATGAGTTCTGACTATCGCTTTTTAGTAATCGGCAGCGGCGGGCGCGAGCACGCGATCTGTCATGCGCTTTCTGCATCGCGCACCGTGAAGCAAGTGTACGCTGCACCGGGCAACCCCGGCACCGCTCAGGTCGCTGAAAACGTCTCTCTGCCTTTGGATGACTTTTCGGCGGTGGCCGAATTCGTGAAGGCGAACGACATCAGCGCCGTCATTGTTGGCCCCGAAGCCCCGCTGGTGGCCGGGTTGACAGATGCCCTCGAAGCCGCCGGCGTTCTTGTCGTTGGCCCCAGTCAGGCGGCCGCTCAGCTGGAAGGCAGCAAGGCCTTTGCCAAAGCCTTTATGCAGCGCCAAGGCATTCCGACCGCCGCCCATGGCACGTTCACCAAAGATCAGGTTGACGCTGCTCTCGAGTACGTCGATGGCCTCAATCTACCGATTGTTGTAAAAGCCAGCGGGCTGGCAGCTGGCAAGGGCGTACTGATTTGCGAGTCCTACACGCTTGCCCAGCAGGCCGTGCGCGACATCCTTATTAAGGAGCGCTTTGGCGACGCGGGAGCCGAGGTCGTCGTCGAGGAGTTTCTGCCGGGCATCGAGGCCTCGGTCTTCGCGCTCTGCGATGGCGAGAACTATGTGCTCTTGCCACCTGCCAAAGACTACAAACGCATCGGGGTGGGCGACAAAGGCCTCAATACTGGTGGCATGGGCGCCGTATCGCCTGTGCCCTTTATGGACGAGCTGCTGCTCAATGAAGTAGAGCAAAGTGTCATTGGCCCGACGCTCAAAGGCATGGCCTTTGAAGGCACGCCCTTCAAAGGCTTCCTGTTCGTGGGGCTGATGATCGTCGATCGCAAGCCCTACGTGCTCGAATACAACGTGCGCCTGGGCGACCCCGAAGCCCAGTGCATCCTCCCTCGCATCCAAAACGATTTCGGTGAGCTAATGATGGCCACCGTCGAACAGCGCCTCGACAAAAAGAAAATGGGCACGCGCCCCGGTGCGGCAGTCACGATTGTACTGGCCAGCGAGGGCTACCCGGTCGAGTACGAAAAGGGTTTCGAGATTTCCGGATTCGAGGACGTGGACGACGACTCGCTCGTCTTTCACGCCGGCACCAAACAGTCGGGCAGCCACTACGTGACCAACGGCGGGCGGGTGCTGGCCGTCACGAGCATCTCCAACTCGATCGATGCTGCCCGGCTGAAAGCGCTTGCCAACTGCGAGGAGCTGAAGTTTGAGGGGATGTATTACCGCAACGACATTGGCAAAGACCTGCTTTAGGTCGCCGCTCATTTATGGGGTTCTTTTCAAGTGTCAGGTATAGTCGCCTGATAAGTTGATGTTTACACTCTGGAGTGAAAATTGTCAGGCACAGCTGACGAGTTGACGTGCCGGCCGGTCAGTTTGTCCGTTGGTGTGTCAATTTGTGCTGAGAGACCGATCGGTCTGTCAGGTCTGGATCGCTTGGCATCAGTTTGGCAAGAGGGTGTTCGAACAAACGAAACAAATTCATTTTACCACCTTCTTCAAACAAACAACAACCATGGCAACAGACACTAAACTGCGTAACCTCGTACCGAACGGCATTCAGAATTCACCCTTCCGTGCGAACGTCGAGCGCGACATCTTCGACCGCGACTGGAACCACCTGATGGGCCATTTCTTCGGCCCCTCGGCGCTGACCAAGGGCAACTTCTTCACGGACCCCGTTGAGTACAGCGATTCCAGCGTTTGGGCACCTCGCGTAGACGTATCGGAAGACGAGAATACGTATTACATCCATGCCGAACTGCCCGGCATGAAAAAACAAGACGTGAAAGTGCACGTCGAAAACGGCCTGCTGGTGCTCGAAGGCGAGCGCAAGCACGAGTCGAACGAGACAGAGAACGGCGAGAACGGTCGCAACTACCACCGCATCGAGCGTTCTTACGGCAAATTCCACCGCGCTTTCCGTCTGCCCCGCACGGTAGATTCTAGCAAGATTTCGGCCAAATTCACAGATGGCCTGCTCGAGCTGAACGTGCCCAAGGCCGAGGAAGCCAAGCCGAAAACCATCGACATCAAAGTGAAGTAAGCAGGTTGATCCCGGCTTTCTGAACAAACTTTGATTCGTCTGAACATTTCGCGATTGATCGCGGTTCTTTTAACAGCTACAAGCAGAGTAGCAAGCAGAGCAGAGTTTGGTAACTCAAAGCGGCACCCAATTGGGTGCCGCTTGTTTTTTTAAAGGAGCTTGGTAAAAGTCCCAAAGGTTGGGATCCGGCTGTGTTACAACGACGCGTTGCCGAAGTCGTCGTTCGGGAAGTACTTGTCGATATACGCCTGGTAGCCGAGCGATTCCATGTCTGAAGCGCTGCTTTCAGCTTTCTGGCGGGCGTTGCTTTTGTAAGCGTTCACCAGCTCCAGGTAGCTCGGGTGGCTGCTGCCTAGCACTTGCAGCGAATAAATAGCGGCGTTCTCGGCGTTGTTCAGTGCCATGGTGGCCACCGGCACACCGACTGGCATTTGCAGCATGGAGTAAATCGCGTCCAAACCGTCAATCGAGTAGGCGACCTTCACGGGCACACCAATGACTGGCAGCGGCGTGTACGAGGCAATCATACCCGGCAAGTGTGCCGCACCACCCGCACCGGCGATGATGACTTTCAAGCCGCGCGAACGCGCGTTTTTCGCAAAAGTGACCACCCGTTCGGGGTTGGTGTGAGTCGCCAGGATGTCCATTTCGTAACGCACACCGAATTTGTCGAGCACCTGGGCGGCTTCCCGCATGATCTCCAGGTCTGAACCGGTGTTCATTACAATCGCTATTTCTGGTGCGTCATTTTGCATGTCGAGGGGAGGGATTGAGCGTTTGCCTGTTGTCTACGTTTGTAAAACTAACCATTTTTTTGGAGTATCTGCTGCCAGCGCTTCAAAGCCACGTTCAAAACATGTCGCAGTCCAGTTCACCAGAAAACTTAACCATAGCCGAGCCCACCAAGGGTTTCTACAAAGAAAAAGGCTCCAAGTTTTACGCCTATGCCTACCCCCTGGCCAAACGTGAGGCCGTCGACGAGCGCCTGGCCGAAGTGCAGGCCGAGTACCCCGATGCGCGCCACATCGTATATGCCTGGCGCATCGGCGACGACATGCACGCCTCTGATGCAGGCGAGCCGGCCAACAGCTCGGGCCCGCCGGTGCTGCGGCAGATTCAGAGCCACGAGCTCACGCATGCCATGTGTATTGTCGTCCGCTACTTTGGCGGCGTCAAACTTGGGGTCTCGGGACTGATTCGGGCGTATGGCGCTGCGGCGGCCGAGGCGCTGGCAGCGGCCGAGCGCGTTCCCTACGTAGAGCTGTCGACGCTGCGGTTTTCGTACCACTACGACGATACCGCCGCCATCGAACGCCTGCTACGCGAGTTTGAGGTGGAAATCCTCGATACCGAGTATACCGCCACCTGCCGCGCGCACGTTCAACTACCGACCGCTCAGGCCCAGGCGCTGGTCGATGCGCTGGCAAATCAGGCGTTTGAGATCGAAAGAACCGATTAAGGCGTTGTTCTTTTGTAGTTTATTTGATGTATGAACGTTTGCTATTTTAGACGCATGACCTTTCGATTATACCATTTCATTTTGCCGGTGCTTGCGCTGCTGATTGCCCCCATGGTGCTGGCGCAAGATGCGCACAATCACCACGATCACCACGATCACAAGCATGCCGTTCTGCCAGCGCAGGAGGGCTACATTGATTTGCCCGCCCCGACCCGCGTTTGGCATTTCGACAACGATTCCATGCGCGTCGACCTCAGTGACCCGCGCGACAGCGAAAGCATGCTGAAGTTTATGACGCAGTTGCGTCACTATCTGGGCTTGCACATGCATTGTGGACAACGCGTGAATCGTTTCATCCATAGTCCTGGCGGTTTTCACATCAACATCGAGCAGACGTATGCCATCCCGTTAGACGGCGCAGGCGCAGAATTCATCCCTGTACTCGGCTCGTTTATTAAAGTCACAATGGATACAACTGGCCAACTCAAGAGTCTGGCGTATCGCTTGTATGAACTCGAAGATACGTTGCCACCCGCCCCCAAGCGTTTCATGCACCCCGATGTGACGCGCGACGATGCCGTGCGCCAGCGTCGGGTGTTCTTCCCGAGCAATGGCGAGTTGATTGCCGCGACCGAAACCTGGTACACGCAGACCAACCCACATGCGCTCATTCAGCATGTGACCGATGCCGATGGGCGGACGCTCTACCGCCGCCACCGCGAGACGCACCTGACCGACACCACCGGCTGGGGCTACGTGTTTATGCCCGACCCGCTAACCACCGCCGGACGCAGCTACGGCGGCGCCTATGTCGACGCCAGCGACAGCGATGCGCCAGAATTGAACGCCGAGCGCGTGATGCGCCCGTTGCGCGATTTGACATTCATAAATGGCAGCTTCCGGTTGCAGGGGCCGTATGTGCAGCTCGAAAACATTGACAACCCCTTTGTGCCCCAGGAGACCAGCACCGACGGCAACTTCTTCTTTACCCGCTCAGAACAGGGCTTCGAGCAGGTCAACGCTTACTTCCACATCGACTCCATGCAGCGCTACATGCGTAGTCTGGACTTCTTCAACC
>CAZTEZ010000006.1:14557-18729 GCA_964611815.1 uncultured Bacteroidia bacterium
GTTGAAGAAGTCCAGGTACTCCCAGCTCGTGGCCGTGGACGGTCGATCGGTGTACCTGGACTTCTTCAACCTCGTGAACTGGCCACTGCGGGTCGATGCGCACGGGTTTAGCAACGCCGACAATTCGGCCTATTTCTCGAACCCCGACAACCCCCAGCAGGCCTATCTGCTATTTGGCGAGGGTGGGGTGGACGATGCGGAAGATGCGGACGTGATCATCCACGAGTACATCCACGCCGTTTCGGATGCCGCTTCTCCTGAATCGAACACCGGCTTTGCGCGTAGAGGCTTAGACGAAGGCTACGCGGATTATTTCGCCGTCAGCTACTCGCGCGGGTTGAGTGACCACGACCTCCGGAAGGTCTTCCACTGGGATGGGCACAACCCCTTTTGGCCGGGTCGCACATTGGACGACACGCGGCAGTACAACCCCACGATGTTCAACAATTTCTACCAGCTCGGTGCGTATTGGGGTACAGCGCTGCTCGATGCGTCGCTGATCACAGGCAAGCAGCCCGCCGACCGCATTGCGTTGCAAGCGCTCTACGGCAGCTTTCCGGATATGAACATGGTCGATGCAGCTGAAACCATACTCAAAGCGGACACGCTGTTGTATGCAGGGCAATACTCGCCGAACTTTTTGTGGGTTTTCTGCGCCCGCGGGCTGGTGAACGATAGCCGCTGTGCGCTGGCCAGCTCTCGGCAAGATGAGACGCTGCCACTGGCGCAGCCCGCTTTACGGGTGTGGCCCAACCCTTCGCAGGATGTCATTCAGCTTGAATTGCCGGGCACGGAAGACCACATCGCTTCGGTGCGGGTGTTTGACCTGGTAGGCCGCGAAGTCTATCGGCACACCCCCACAAGCCAGCAAGGCTACCTGAGTTTACACCCCGAATTGAGTGCTGGTACCTACATTTTGCAGCTGCGCGACCAAAAAGGACGGCACTACACGCAACGTGTCTCACGTTATTGACGTACACCCATTCAGTTGGCGCGAACTTGCCAAGCTTCCTGAAAAAGAACCCAAAACAACCGCGGGAGCTAACATCCCCGCCAATATTTTCAACAAACCCGTGTTTGTACTTAATCTGTTCGCGGTGGTTACGCTGTTTTAGCTAAATTAGCTTCCGCACCTTCAGATTGTGTGTCTTACAAGTCCTACGGCTTTTGGCCCGCTTTTTGAAGCCTACATTCGAAACACCTGCTCAATGCGTAATACGTTAAGACTTACCGTGCTCTTCGCCTTGCTGACGCTTATGCTCGTGGCTTGCGGTGAGGATGACGGTACGACCGAGGCGACCTTCGATATCGGTGGCCCTTGCGTGGAATGCCCCGCCGAGCGCCTGGACAGCATTCTCAAGGAAACTGAAGGTGTTTTGTCGCATGATTACAACAAGGAATCGGGTGAGCTGAAGGTCACGTATGACTCTTTGAAGCTGAAGCGACAAGCACTTATTATGGTCATCACGGGCGCTGGTTACGATGCCGGGGTCGAATTTGGCCTCGACCACCCCGGCCTAGCTTGCTGCAAGCAGGGCACGAACGTACTCTCGCTTGATATCGACGACGACGAAGAGAGCATGATGGAAGCCGAAATCGAAGAGTCGATTGAAGAAGAGTTCGATGATCTGGAAGACATGGAGTCCGACATTACAGACGATATGGAAGACTTTAATATTGACATCGAAGAAATGGGCGACGAAGAGATCGAGTTCCAGGAAGACCCCGAGCTCATGGACTTCGAAGATGAGCCGCTCTACAAACGTTTGGGTGACGTAGACGAAGATCCGAAGAAGAAAAAGTAAGCGCCAAGACGCTGCCCCAATTTTTGTGTTTAACACCTTTTAAGGCACTGCGCACACCTCAGTCTGTTGCGTGGCGTTACGCTGGTGTTGTTTAACTTAGCGCCAGCCCCTCTGGCCCACCAGCTATGTCCGACTCTGCAAACACATCTCCTGATAAGCCCAATCTGCTTCAGCGCTACAAGGCCTGGCGCGCTCGCCGCAAAGAAAAGCGCAAAAACAAGCCCGCCTGGAAAGAGTGGCGCGATAGCATCGTGTTTGCACTGGTGGCCGCCGTTATCATCCGCACCTTCTTTTTCGAGGCTTACGTCATCCCAACCGGCTCTATGGAGCGCTCGCTGTTGGTGGGCGACTTTCTGTTCGTTAGCAAGCTGAGCTACGGCCCGCGCCTGCCCATGGCGCCGCTCTCTCTCCCGCTCGTGCACAACAAGCTGCCGGGCACGGAAACAAAATCTTATCTCGACTGGCTCACCTTCGGCTATGCCCGCCTGGGCAGCGGCGATGTCGACCGCAACCATCCCTTCGTGTTCAACTACCCCGTGCACGACGTGGACAACATTCGCAACCCGGCGTACGGCACGGTCGATATCCCAAGTATGAAGGAGAACTACATCAAACGCGCGGTGGCCATTGCTGGCGATGAGTTCGAGATTCGCGCCGGCGAGGTGTTTATCAACGGCAAAAAAGGCGTGAAACCGCCCGATATGCTCGTGCAGTATCATGTCGTAACGAAAAACGAGCGCCTGGGCGCGCCCTTCATGACCAGCCTGGATTACAACCCCAATCCGAAGGCCATGAACAACCCCAACAGCAACTGGCAGTACTTGCGTTCGGAACCCGGCAAGGGGGCGGATTCCACGAGCTACTTCCACCACTACTACGTCTCGATGACCGAAGACCTGATCCCCAAATTCGAGGCCCTGGGGGCGGTCGTAACGGTCGAGCGCCTGCTCTACCCCAAGGGCGTGCACATGTTCGAGCCCGACCCCACTGGCCAGCTGGAGCAAATGCTCGTGGAAGACACCGCCATGCTTAAGCGCGCGCAGAGCGCCTCGCAAACCGGCAACGTGCCGCAGTGGAGCCGCCTGGGCAAGTACGCGATGTTCCCGCATGCCAAACAATACCCCTGGAACCTCGACTGGTTCGGGCCCATCACCATCCCCAAGGAGGGCGCTACAGCGGAGCTGACCACCGACAACCTGCCGCTTTACGAACGCATCATTGACGTCTACGAAGGCCACGACCTGCAAGTCAGTGGCGATAAGATTCTCATCGACGGCCAGCCCGCCACAAGCTACACCTTTGAGCTGGACTACTACTTCGCGATGGGCGACAACCGCTACAATTCCGAAGACAGCCGCTACTGGGGCTTCGTGCCCGAGAGCCATGTGATCGGCAAACCCATGTTCGTCGGATTAAACTGGCAGAAAGGGAACCGATTCTTCAAGGGAATCGATTAAGTGATGCGGTGTTATAACAACAATTTTCGTAATATCACCCCACCTGCTCAGTACAATCGCATCACTACTCAAGCCTTTCATTCCCGATGACCTCCCGACAATGGACGATACTTGGCGTTAGCGCACTTCTGATCGCCGTGATTGCATACGCGGTCTTTTCTCCTGGAGATGATGAGGGGGACGGCAAGAGAGCCCAACTCGCCAAAAACGAGCAGGCCGATGTGCGCACCGTAAGCGTCAAGAAAGTCGTGTACGCGGATATCGAGACGACCTTCCAAGAGTATGGCCGGGTGGTCAATGCGCAACCCGTACAGGTGAGCGCCGAAGTGGCCGGTCGGCTGCAGCAGGGCACCGTGCAACTCCGCCCGGCGGTGAGCTTCCGACAGGGCCAACTGCTGTTCAGTATCGACAGCCGCGAAGATCGCTTGCAACTGCAGGCCAATAAGAGCAACTTTTTGCAGCAAGTCGCTGGCATTCTGCCCGATATCAAGCTCGATTACCCAGACCAGTACGAGAAGTGGAACAGCTTCTTTAACAAAATCGACGTGAACGAAAAGCTGCCGGATTTGCCTGAGTTCGCCACCAAAAAAGAGCGCACGTTCGTCGCCTCGCAAAACCTCTTGCAGGCGTACTACCAGATACAGAGCACCGAGGCCCGCCTGGAGAAGTTCACGTACGTCGCGCCCTACAGCGGCAGCATCACCGAGGCCATGCAACAGCCCGGCTCGAACGTCGCGCCCGGCACGGCTGTCATCCAAATCATGCGCACCGACCAATTGGAGGTCGAAATGCCCGTGAAAGTCGAGCAAGTGCCCAACCTGAAGCTTGGCCAGCGCGTCAAACTGACGATGCCCAACGGCGATGGCAGTTGGAACGCCCGCCTCTCGCGCATCAGCGATTACGTCGACCC